>JAHEDB010000316.1 GCA_024641465.1 Chromatiales bacterium
TTCATAGATAGTGAATTTATTCTTGACCAGCCACAGTCCCCCCAGTCGGGCGGGAATTTTCTTACCGTCTGCACGGACAACCTGCAACGGCGTCCCTGAAACCAGGCCATACTGGTTCGGTACCAGGATCTTCCATTTTGCGTCCATATCCCGCATCAGGGTCACCGGCAGACCCTTTTTGCTGTCTGTATCAGTTTGTACTGCCAGCGCGGCCTCGGCATGGGTTGAGAGGCGAAAAACCGCAATTTCGACATTGCGGTAGCTGGTGCGTTGCACACGCGTCACGCAGCCGAGTAACGGTTCCTTTTCCTGCTTGTCCGGGGTAAAGGCGACCACCTGGCCGATCTCAATCGCACTGGTAAAGTCACTCTCTTCCGTACCCAGTAACAAACCACCGGTACTGAAATTGATCATCTCCCAGCCGCGCATACAGGTCTGGTTATCATCCAGCACGATGGACGACTTGCTCGCGAGGGTATCGACAAAATCGCGCATCTCACGCAATTCCTGTTTATCCAGCATGGCCAGATCAGACAGCAGACGATAACTCTCTTCAAAACCAAAATAGACACGAAATGCCTCGCTACCGATAGCCGCATGCCGCTTCTGGTGACGTTCACGTTCGCGCAGGCTCAGCAGGATAGTCTCCAGCACAGGAATACGATCATATTTATGGATATTTTGCAGTGGTTCACTCAACTGTGATTCATCAATATTTTCCAGCTGGCGACCTTTTGTTAAGGCGCCATGTTCGATCACAAGATAATTATACAAATTTGAATAATCGATGATAATGGATGGGCCCTGCATGTTTTCCAGTCGCTTGAAGCTGGCCGGTGCATTATGGTTAATAGCCGTGACCAGCCACCCGGGGACAATGTCCTGTCCCTGATCAGGGATCAAACGCAGGCCATTATCGACAAACTCCAGGTATTGATCGGAGACCTGGAATAACCAGACAGGCCAGGTAGTAATATCCAGCACACCAAATAACTGTATGGAGAAATACAGTTTCTTGATGCTGCATGACGGCAGATTATAACTGGTAACGGGTTTGCCCTTTACCCAACGGCTGGCCGACCCCAGTAGCTTAAAGTCCTTTTCAATATCTGCGTGTTGCAGGATATAGAAAAATACCTTGTTACAATCCGCCCAGGTGCTGGCGGCCAGTTTCTGATATCGCAGGGCACGCAGGCGCTGCTCAATACGCATCACTTCCAGGATACGAAAGGCCGACATCGCAATACGTTCATGATTTCTGTCCATGTCTCCGCTGATATCCACCTTAAAGACATGCTTATAGGCAATCGATATCTGCTCGACCATGGAGGTTGCCGCGAGCAACACCTCTCGTCTGGCATGATTTTCAGGCAGGCTGTATTGTTGACGCCGGTATTTCTCAATGGTATCGGCCAGGACAGGATAGACCTGGCCGATCACCGCTGAGACCAGTTCAAGTCGTTTGTTCGGTTTGATTAGTGCACGATTAAAGTTGGACAGAAATTGCGCCGCATTCTGAAACAGTTTGTCCGGGAAATTACGCAGTTGTCCCAACCGCTCCACATAGTACGTCTTATCCTGTTCAGCCCGCTTCAGCTCCTTGATGGGGCTTGGCAGATTGGCAAATTGCGTGTAGAGATTGGATTCACTGTTTTCAGTCTGTCCGTTTACTGATTCGGTTTCGGCAACTTCGGTTAACTTTGTCTCGACAGTCACCTGTTGCTGGATGCCTATCTCAGGCTTTAGTTCGGCAGTGGGCTTCAACCTCTCCTTCCGTTTGACGTCAAGATAGGTAACGTTGCTCTGCGTGTTTGACAGCGGCGATTGCTGCTTGCGTGTGTCACTGGCCAGACGCTGGCGGAGGTTTTCCCGAAAATTTTCCGAGATATCGAGTTTCAGAAAGCTATTCTCCCGCCGCAGGATGTACCTGCCGAGTTCATCCAGAAAGTTGTCATCGATACGGCCGGGTTCAAGTTGATAACGATGTGTCCCCAGTCCATCATAGTTACGCACAGTTAACATGATGATGGCCAGGTCCTGGCTCAGGTGAAAATCAAATAAAACCGGGATACGGGGCTCAAAGCTGAACAAGGCATGGGTGATATTATGACGCTCATCGCGATAATCGCGACTGGTATAGCTCAGGTCATACTGTTTGAAATATTCCTTTTGCTGTTCGACCTGCTGACGGGTATCAAGCTCAAACTTGATCTCCCCTTCTTTCTCACAGTAAAAACCGAGTGACAGATTGGTCATATTGTCCCGACTATCGGCAAGTACTTCATAGCCCTGTTGCCGTAGGCCCGTCAGGTTTCCATAACCTTTGAGGTTATAGTCCACACATACATCGTCTTGCAGGATCTCGACCTGCTTGAGGAGTTCTTTCAGGTAGGAATAAATCTGGGTTAGCTTGGGCAGGACATCATTGCGCGAACGGGCTTCCAGCTCGGCGCGACGCTGCTTGTCGACCTGCTCCTGAGTCTGTTTTGCCTCGGCCTGTTTTTTCAGCTCATCAAGTAAGCTCATCGCTCCCCACAACCCTTTGTATTACAAACAAATCATCATGACTTATATGTGGTGATTGTATTAAAAACTATGCCACAAGGGTATGAGTTTTTTAATATCCACACTTTAATAGAAAGAACTATACACCCAAACAGGCCTTGAAGCTTAACTTGTTGTTTTTTATTTTGTTTTTATTGCCTTTTCCAGGGCCTCACCCATTTCCGCGGGAGATTTGGCGGTGCAGACCCCGGCCGCCTCGAGGGCGGCAAACTTTTCGGCGGCTGTTCCCTTGCCCCCGGCGATGATGGCGCCAGCATGCCCCATGCGTTTGCCCTTGGGCGCGGTCACCCCGGCGATATAGGCGGCCACTGGTTTGGTGACATATTGCTTGATGTACTCCGCCGCCTCTTCTTCCGCCATACCGCCGATCTCGCCCACCATGAGGATGGCCTCGGTCTGCGGGTCGGCCTGAAACAGTTGCAGGGCGTCGACAAAGGTGGTGCCGGGAATCGGGTCGCCACCGATACCGATACAGGTGCTTTGACCATATTTGCCCGATTGTTTGACGGCCTCGTAGGTCAGGGTCCCGGAACGGGACACGATTCCAATCTTGCCTGGTTTGTGGATCTCCCCCGGCATAATGCCGATCTTGCATTCCCCCGGGGTAATGATGCCGGGACAGTTCGGCCCGATGAGCCGGGCACCGGCCTCGCGCGCCACCATCTTGGCCTCGAGCATGTCGAGGGTGGGAACCCCTTCCGTAATACAGACAATCAGCGGGATCCCCGCATCCACCGCCTCGAGGATGGCGTCCTTGCAAAAGGCCGCCGGGACATAGATCACGGTGGCGTCGGCGCCGGTATCCTGAGCCGCCTGTTTGACGGTATCGAACACGGGCAGCCCCAGGTGTTGCGTGCCGCCTTTACCGGGGGTCACCCCACCGACCATTTTGGTGCCATAGGCAATGGCCTGTTCCGAATGGAAGGTACCCTGTTTGCCGGTAAAACCCTGACATATGACTCGGGTGTCTTTATTGATTAATACGCTCATGGGTTTATTCCTTTGCCGCCGCAACGACCTTGACGGCCGCTTCGGTCAAATCGTTCGCTGCAATAATCTCAAAGTTGCTCTGTTCCAGCAGTTGCCTGCCGCGGGCGGCGTTATTGCCCTCCAGGCGCACCACTACGGGGATCTTGACCTGCACCTCGGCCACCGCGCCGATGATGCCTTCGGCGATCATGTCGCAGCGGACGATACCGCCAAAGATATTCACCAATACGGCCTTTACGTTCTTATCC
>JAHEDB010000317.1 GCA_024641465.1 Chromatiales bacterium
GCTTTGGCATCACCTGCCTGACCTTGTGTCTGTTCATCAGAAACATGCTGTAACACGATATTGCCTTCCACACCGGTCATTCTGAAGGCGGAAAATTCCTCGCCGACAACCATCATCGGCATCTGGCTGATGATGATTACCCCAGTATATAAACATCGTTTGTAGACTGTATTCGACTGCATTCACACCTGCCGGATTGGCGCACACTGGCCAGACTAATTATGGTTTGTCGTCGGGATAGTCGATCCCGACCATTTTACCAAAACCAAACACATTGATCTTATTTAGGCCGAATTGACTGGCGACGAGAATGACATATTCCAGTTTAAAGCCCGGTGCGGCGTATTGTTGAAAATAAGCGACATTCTCATAATCGATGACAATGTCGGTTGGCAGGTTGATATGTTCCGGGGCCTCTCCGGGCCCTGCAAAAAAGAGTAGTAACTTCCCATCTTTATTAAACAACTGGACGTTTTCAAACCCAGAATCCACAACATAGAAACGACCTTCCCTGTCGAGTGCGATACCCTTTGGGCGGGCAAATTTGCCCAGGGTGCTACCGACTTCGCCCAGGCTATTTAAAAATTTGCCATCAAGGGTATATTTAACAATCTTGAAATTACCGGTGTCGCTGATATACAGCTTATCCTGGTATACCGCCATGTTGGTGGGAAACTGTACCACCCCGGCTTTATCTTTGACATCCGGGGTAGCCATCTTAAACAGGGTTTTGCCCGTCTGTTTATCCAGGACATGCACCATATGGTGCTTCAGGTCACTGACATACAGACGTTTCCCCTCAATGACAACAGCAGCTGGCTTGAACTGTCCTTCGACACCAAAGGCCTTAATAAACCGATCCTGGCTGTCAAATACCAATACCTGGCCACGGGCGGTATCGGTGATATAGCGGGTACCATCGGCATCGAGAGCGATATTAATGGGTTTTTTCATACGGCCGCCGCCCCCACCCGTGATCAGGCGACGTTGCTTTTTCTCCAGATCCAATATCACGTAGCCTGGACCACGGACATCGACAATATAGATTTTACCTTTTTCCACTGCCAGACCATAAGGCTTGTTAACCAGAGCCTCATCGACTTCCTGGCCCAGCACAAATTCGGCAAGGGCACTGCCACCGCCGATATCTTTGAGTGAGGTAATTGACTTCAAGTGTTGAATCCGTGGGGGATTGGGCATGGGCGGGTAAAAAACCGGTCCCCCGCTGCCCTTTGGACCCGTAGCACAAGCTGATACTAAGATCGCTAATACTGCCAAAACCTGTTTTTTATAACTACGAAGCAGATTCACTGCGAAGCCCTCGATCTTTATAGTTTATTTTTTTCGCCAGGCGGACAAGTCAAGACCCCGCCCCCTGAGGCTAATATACCAGAGGGGAGGCGGGGTCTTGCACGTGCTAATACTTATTTATCGTGACAAGTCAGGCAAATGGCGCTGCCAGCATCGGTGATTTTCAACAGCCGGGTGGTGGCAGTGAAACCGTTATGCACGTCATGGCAGGAACTACACTGTACCTTACCACCAGATAACATCACAGCATTGATGGTACCAGTCTTGGTCTTGGCACCGGAACCAATGGTTGCGGTCTTAGTGGCGGGGTCAAACAGACCCTTATCGGCAGTAGCCAGGGCGGTGTCATAAACAAATGAGATGGGATGGTCATTATTCAACTCATCTGCGCCAACAGCCTTTGAGCCTGTCAATTTGTCAGTATCGCCAGGGAATTTCCCAAAGTTGTCGATGCCGATTGTACCGTCATGACAGGACAGACACAGTTTGGAAACACCGTCTGGTTGGCCGACAGTCGCATTCAAGGTCAAGCTGCTATACACAGTGAAGCTCTTAGCTGTCAGACCATGGTTCCATAGTGGAGCCTCAGAGACAGTGGTATTAGAACCGTGTGGTGTATGGCAAGACACACAGATCTGACCACCGGTATAGGCTCTACCGGACAGGTCGTGCGCCGAACCAGTGATCGTCCCTGCCACTGCTGTACCACTCACTACCATATATAACATACCGAACACGGCTGTCAGATATAGCATAAACGTCATATTTTTGGATTTCTGTTTCATTTTGTAGCCCCCTACGAGGTCCTGTTGATTAAATTTCATTTCCCTGCCCTCCATTGCAAACTTAAGATTCTCTTGCGTGTTTTATCGTCTTTCCTGAGTTTTGCTGCCTTGATCCATATCAATATTTTGAATGATTCCAAAATAAGTCTAGCAATAATAGCTAATACTCTTATTCACCATAGAATACAACAAGTTATAAATCCACAATATATACCTACATTTTATACTATATTTTTAAAGCCGGTCAATTGATACGCTTAAAAAAAATCGCTGGAGCAATGTGTTGAAACTAGTAATAAGAATCTTCTTGATGATTTCACTCTGGATGGGCTTACCCCTTGTTTTACATGCATATTTTCATCTGACCATGCCCTCCCCTCTATCCAAGCCGCTGATGCTTTTGCTCTTATACCTGGGCTTCAGCTGGTCGATTGCCCTGTTGGCCTTTGTTATGACAACAAGCCGACAGCAACTTTTTCAACGGCCATTGCCGCAACGCACCGCTCAACTTCTGGCGCTATATGGCCTGTTTGCAATCATGCTGGCGATACTTACCAGCCCCTGGTTAGCGGGAGCAACAATCGATGTAATTTTACAAACGGCTAGCCTGGGATTGTTTTATTGTTATTTGGCAGGGTTGTGTTATTGGACATTGTTTCTTAAGGCAGGAAGAACATAAACATTCGGCATGTGCATAAATGACTGGAGACCAAGGAATATTTCCCATAAATCCCGGTAAAGGGCATATCTAAATATTAATTCTCAGGCAACAAACGAGCCATGGATTTCAAGGATTCACGCACCCGGTGTAGTTCAGCCACATCGTTAACATTTAACTGATCCGCTATATCATTTACCCGGGTCTGTAAACTCGAGTTACGATCCCGTTCCCTGTTCAGCCATTTTTTGGCGTTTTGCAATACCTCGTGATCGGTTTGCTGGATAGAATAGATCCTGAGGTCAAGCCGTTTCACCCGGTGCAGTATATCCTGTAATTGATAGACAATATTTCGCACTACCCGCTTCCAGCGGCGATCAACAATCACCATCAAAAGCAGATTGGCGGTGATAATCCAGGGGAAGATCAGCAGCAACTCTTTCAACAGGATGGGCCGCCCACCACTTAAATCCTGATGGACCCGATACATGGTGTTTTGCAGGGTTTCCTGCAAATCGGCATAGATCACCAACATACCGGCGGTAAATAACAGGCTTTCAATAATGATCAAACCCCATAACAGTTGCCCCTGAATCATCTTGTCGACAAATCGGCGGCGGCGGCGATAGAGATGAGTTGCTTGTGTATTCATATGTCATGACACTCCAGACACAGCGCCGAGCGATCATTCGACATCACCAGGGCGCCGTGTTTTTTGCTATAGCCGACGTGGCAAGAGACACAACTTACCTTGCCTTCGGGTAGTTTGATTCCATTACGTAATCTTGAAAATGCCTTATATAAACCGGATTGGGCAGCCTTTTCATAACTGGATCCAATCGGGTGATTGACACCGCCGCTGTGACGTAACACCCCTTGTGCATCAACATTCACCCGAGGTGCATCACCATTGCCCATATGGCAATCCAGGCACTGAATGGAATACGGATCAAGCTCGCGTTTGAGCTCACTGGACTTGACGGATAAATGTCCCAGCCGCTGCACGGATACGCCCCGGTCGGCCATTTGGG
>JAHEDB010000318.1 GCA_024641465.1 Chromatiales bacterium
GTCAATAGTGAATAGTTGCCAAACTGTTTGTTCAGTCCCACCAGATACTGGTATTCATCACTGTCAAACTTGATGACCCCCAGATTGAACTGGTAGGGATACAGGTATCTCCCCGAGAAGTTCAGTGCAATGGAATTCAGACGAGAGTCGGGTTTGTTTTGATAATAAAGCTCACTGCGCAGGGAAAAGCTGCTGCTATGGGTGCTTATCTGCAGGACGCCATTTTCAGTGGTGTCGCTGACGGTGGATTGGATGCGGGTCAGGGAGTTGGTGATGGCCAGGCCCCGTGTGGCTACCGAAACCCGTCCGGTGGTCTCGGTCCGTTCATTGCCACTTTCGTATTCATCCTTGATGACTTCGAGACCGACCGGCATGGGTGGCAGCCACCATGGCGGTATAACACTGTCGATACGATATTTGGTACGTTGTATCAGGGGATCGGTTGACTGGAGTTGTTCGCTTTCAAACTCATTAAGTTGTGCAACGGATGCGCCGAGGTTGGTCCGGCCTATACGATTTTGAAAGGCTAGTTCGTTGATGTCCCCGCCATCGGTGTCCTTGGTATAGTTATAGCGATAGAACAGGGAACTCCAGAATCCGTTGAGGGCGATATTGGCGTAGTTGCGTTGATCTTCAGTCTGTACAAAGGTTGAATTATTTTTTACCGGGATCGATGCGAAATTGACCTGTGCGCTGAGGTATTTATTCAATCCGATATCCTGTTTGATGAAGCTGCGTTTATTGTCACTGTCTTTTTCCTCTGCAACCGCAATGTGATAATAGTAGGCACCGGGCCGGACCAGGTCACCGCTCAGACTGAAGGTGTGGGTTTCTTCCCGGCTCTGGCCAAACGGGCCATAGAAGACCAGCTTGAAATAGTTATGGCCAAATAGCAGTGGGATATCGACGAAACGGTATTTGCCATTCTGTGGCTTGTCCAGATAGGCGACCAAGGAATTATTGTGATACAGCTCGACTTCCCAGCCCGGCAATAATTCTCCTTCAAAGGTGTGTTTGTCGAACTGGGTCTGTTGTTTTAAGGGATAGTTGCTCACGGTGGCGCCGAGGGCGCCGGCCTTGCTGGGGGTGATGAAGTCGATCCCCGGTGTACTGATATGGATGAATGAGTAATTTGTTGCACCCATGGGACCCAACAGGCGGGCCTCCGGGTCACTGCGCGAGGCGGTAAAGAAGACATCGGTCTGGTCTTCCTCGCTGTTACCGTTAATGTACAACGAGGTTTCATGATACAGCATGTCGGTTTTGATATGGGTGGTGTAGTTATAGGTTTCTGTCACGGTGCTGTCCGGTACCTTGAGATAATGGGCCGACACGCGCTGATCGATAAATGGTGTTGAAATGAGATCATACTGTGTCTCAATCGGAGGGTAATCTTTCTTTGTCCCTTGGTAACGGTTACGGATTTTTTCGATCTCTTTTTCCCGTAACAGACGCTTCTGGAAGGGCAGGGACTCCCGTGTCTTGATCAACAATTGCGAGGTAAACAGATTGACCTCAAAGCTCATCGGCCACCATTTTTCCAACAGGCTGGTATGGATGTAGATATCATCCGGATAGACCAGTACCTGGTCTTTCGCGAAGCTTTGTTGCCGGCCTGACAGTGTGACCTGAAGGTGGGCGACATCGAGGTGAAACTGGTGTTCTTCCTTGATAATAAAACCCTCCGCCGATGCCGTGCCCAGGTCGACCTTGATGGCGATATCCAGTATCTGACTGAGGATGCCAAGGGGCAGATAGATATCGCTGTCCATGCGATAGGCGGGGATGAGGTCATCCAGGGTCAGGTAATCCACCTTCATGCCCAGGACGAGAAGGTTATCCTCATTCGGTGGTTGTTGTGGATCAGCAGGTGCCGCTGTTGTAGGTGCGAGCACCAGCAGTGAGAGAGATAACAACAAAACAAGTCGGCACCCTGGCATGACCCTTGGACATTACGGGATGTCGACTGAATGTTCGGTGATCAGCCTGCCTCCCGCCTCCTTGGATTGATGGTAGAGGAGGGTCAGGGTGCCGTTTTTGATGTCTATCCCGCCGGGGGGTTGAACGTTGACATTCATACGGCGTGAGGCATTGGGGGTGTAGATGGCCAGGCCGTTGATTTTTCTCAGCACCACCGACTGACCTCCCCTGGATTTAAACAGGATGGTGATGTCACCGTAGACCGAGGCATTACCCTCTCTTTTTAAATCGAACAGGACGGCAGAGGCTTTGGCGAAGTAACGCAGCTTATCAACCTGAATGGTGGCCGAGGCCTGACCGTGGCGCACAATGATCGGAATGGAGATCCCCATGATAGGGGTCAATTCGATTGCAATGCCCTTGCCATCGGTGACTTTATCCACACTGCTGGTATTGGCCTTTGGGATGGCGCGGAATAACAAATGGGAACGATACTCACCATCGGCTAATTTGGGGGGTTTACGCAACATCAGGCGGATGGCCTGGGACTGGCCCGGCTGCAGAACCACCTGGCGGGGGGAAAAGCGGATCATACCGCTGGCAAACTCTTCACCCGGCTTCGCCTGTTTGACCTCCTCAAATCCCCCTTCCTCGGTCATCCGCCGCTCAACAAACTCGATCCGGTAGGTATTGGTTTCATTGCCGGCGTTGACAATACTGACGCTGGCGGTACGGGTGTGTTTTTCAAATATCACCCGGGTGGGGGAGACCAGGAGTTCTCCGCTCGCATAGGCGGCGGGGCTAAAAAGCAGGCTTAATACCGCGGTCAAACTTATACGTAAAACTAATGAGATATTATTCTGTACCGTACTCATTTTTGAATCCCTGTCTGTTCGTTAGTGCTCCTTTTATAGCGGCCCGAAGCCAAAAAAATGTAATGAATACAATAAAAAACGGGGCAGTCAGACTGCCCCGTTTGGGTATTACCGTTTGCGTCAGGTGAATTAGTTGTAATTCGCGATGACGTTAAAGTTGGCGGTATAAGTACCCGGCGCCTGGGCAGCGCCTACGTTGAGGGTCGCACCGACATTGAATGATGCGTTACCAGTACCGTCCAGGGCAGGTGCGCCGCCGGCATCATGCACATAGGTATTGACGATCATGTTATTACCGCCGCTGACCAGGGTAACGTCAGTCGTTGGCAGGGTAATGGCATAGGTTGCAGAGGCATTACCGGTGACGGCAAACACGGCAGCGGCGCCGGCAGTGGCACCGGTGGTGGCGCCACCCGTGACAGAGCGTGACCCTGTTGTGGCCAGCACGACCGTACCCGGGGTGGCGTTATCGGCATACACATCACCAAAAGACATATTGGTGGTGGTAGAAATGGCAATCGGTGTCAGGACCACAGCCGTGGCGCTGGCTGACGTGGTGGCAGCCTGAACCGAAGCCGGCATAACGGCCAGGGCAGAGAGGATTGCGCTGATGCTTAAAATTTTACGTTTCATAATAGTGACCTCCAGTGAGGGGTGAGTAAAAGTTGTTTGTGAGTAACTCCACAGTTGCTAGGTGTATCGGCAACAATTCACAAAATTTAATTAAATTTGTAACTACTCAGCGTAATCTTATACACTAATACAACCCATCAAACAAAATCAGGTAGTTTCCCCTCAAATAACATCTCCATGGCACGGCTTGAACTCACATCGTGTTTTCGACACGTCGACAGATACCCTCGCACTCGACAGAATATCTCAGCGCCCTCCACGCTACGGAAACAACCCGATATTTTTTGTTGCACCTTGGTCATCCTGATGTCTCGTTCACCCTGGTTATTGGTAAAAGGGACATCCGGAT
>JAHEDB010000016.1 GCA_024641465.1 Chromatiales bacterium
ACCCCCTCACCGGTACGGAGTTTCGCCTGTTACGTTACCTGTTACTCAATCCTGGCAAGGTGTTGTCGAAATCACAGCTGATGGAACATGTGTATGATCTCGACTCTGACAAGGACAGCAATGTCATCGAGGTCTATATCCGCCGCCTGCGGCAACTGATCGGCAGTGAGCATATCGAAACCCGGCGTGGTCAGGGTTATGTATTCAGGGACAACTGATGCAATCCTTACAGGCTAAACTCGGTAGTGGTCTTATTCTCAGCCTCATCGCGGTGTTCACCGGGCTATGGTTGTTGATCAGTTTTAATATCCGGCAACTGGCCGAGGAATATATCGCCTCACGCCTGCGCCATGATGCGGAGATGCTACTCAACACAGCACAGGTCGATAATGCCGGCCGTCTCAGCCTGAATGTGGCAAACATCAGTCCGGTCTATAACCAGCCGCTTTCCGGGCACTATTATCGTATCCAGTCCAATAAACAGACCTTCACATCACGCTCCCTGTGGGACCAGCAATTGGATATTACCCTGCTGCCCAGTGGCGCGCAGACCCGCAGTCATCAGCCGGGACCCAACCGACAACAGTTACTGGTGGTCAACAGCGGCTTTACCAAACAAGGCCAACGCTTACACATCAGTGTCGCCGAAGATCTCAATCCCATCCTGGCTGACATCCGACAATTCCAGTATCGTTTTGCGGTCGGTACAGGCGTGGTGTTATTGCTACTGGTGTTGTTACAGATCTTCATCCTCAGGCAAAGTCTGCAATCTCTGACGCGCATCCGCCGTGATTTACAGGCCCTGCAACAGGGTGAGACCCGACAACTCAATACCGATACAGCGCAGGAATTGCGTCCCCTGATTAACGAGATCAATCATCTGCTTGGCATCCTGGATCAACGCCTACGCCGTTCGCGTGATGCCCTCAGCGATCTGTCGCATACCCTCAAGAAACCCATTACCGTCATACAGCAGGTCATCGATCAACACCGTAACAGCCTTGACAAAGAACTGCACGATATCCTGGCCGGGCAAATCACTGATATCAACCAGCTCACTGATCGCATTCTCAAACGCGCCCGCCTGGCAGGTCAGGCCCACAGCGGGGCGCGTTTCACTTTTGACTCGGACCTGCCCGCGCTGCTCAGGACACTGGACATGATGTATCGCGACAAGACCATCAATACCAAACTCAGCATACCCAACAACAGTGACTGCCCGGTGGACCGCGAAGACATGCTGGAACTGCTGGGTAACATCCTCGATAACGCTTATAAATGGGCGCGGCAACAGGTCAGGCTCAACATCACATCGAACGGAAATCTCGATCTGTGCATTGAAGACGATGGGCCCGGTGTGGATAGTGCGCAGTTGGCCCAACTTGAAAAACGCGGGGTGCGTCTGGATGAAGCTATCCACGGCTACGGTTTTGGTCTGGCCATTGCCGCGGATATCGTTCGGGAATATCAGGGTCAGATGAATTTTTCTCGCTCACTTGAGCTGGGAGGTTTCAAGGTGGAAATTAGACTGCCATTAAAAAACCCTCAGACAACCGGGGTGTGATGCAGACGCACCGGTAATCGCTTCGCCCCCCAATCACCCGGCGGTCCATCAAACACACCGGCACAGGCCGTGCCGCATTTTTTGCAATGTCCAGCATCCGTCAGATTCCATTCTGACAATATATACCAGTCCCGACCAATCAGCGTCGTGCCGCATTGATGGCAATAGGTACTACCGCCCGTCTTGTCGTGAATATTGCCGGTGTAGACATAACGCAGGCCGTTTTCCATCGCAATGCGTCGCGCCCGGTCGAGAGTGGCGGGTGGTGTGGCGGGGATATCCCGCATCTTGTAATCGGGGTGAAAGGCGGAGAAGTGCAAGGGTACATCGGGGCCAAGTTTATCGTGTACCCACTGACTGAGTTCATACAGCTCCCGGTCGGAATCGTTATGACCGGGGATCAGCAGCGTGGTGATCTCGAGCCAGACATTCGTCTCGTGCTTTATATACATCAGTGTATCGAGCACCGGTTGCAGATGGCCGCCGGTGAGCTTGTGATAGAAGTCTTCGGTAAAGGACTTCAGATCGACATTGGCCGCATCCATGTATTGATAGAACTCGGCGCGGGGTTCGGGACAGACATAACCGGCGGTGACGGCGACGGATTTGATATCGAGTTCGCGACAGGCCTTGGCCACGTCGATGGCATACTCGTGGAAGATCACCGGGTCGTTATAGGTATAGGCGACACTGCGGCAACCGTGTTGTTTCGCCGCCCTGGCGATCATCTCAGGTGTGGCCTGATCCGCCAGGGTATCGAATTCACGGGACTTGCTGATGTCCCAGTTCTGGCAATACTTGCAGGCCAGGTTACAACCGGCCGTACCGAAGGAAAATATCGGCGTACCGGGCAGAAAATGATTGAGGGGTTTCTTCTCTATCGGGTCAACACAAAAACCACTGGAGCGGCCATAGGTGGTCAGCACCATGGTCTCACCAATGCGTCCTCGCACAAAACACAGGCCGCGTTGTCCATCGTGTAGTTTGCAAAAGCGCGGGCAGAGGTCACACTGGATGCGATCCTTATCCAGTTTATGCCAGTACCGGACGGGTTGGCTGGTCGCGGGGTCGATGGGAAAGTCAGTCATGGCGATACCGTGAGGTTAGGACATACTATGTTAATAGGATGTCCGGCTGCACATTTCAATGCTTCAGGTAGAGCTATAAGCCTGAACATCTCACGCACAGATAGCCATGATCTGTATCATGTTAAGGTATTTGACTTCCGTCCGATATTACAGCCTGGATATGACAGTTATATGAAATGAATCCATCGCTGTTGATACGAAGGCTAAACATATAAATACTTAACTTCACCATTAACCTTATCCCTATGCCGAGGACAGTATAAATAACGGTATAAATAGTTTAAAATCGCCGCCGATGAAATTACCCTTTGAAAAATCCCCCCCCGAAGCCGTCGCGGCCATTGATCTGGGCTCTAACAGTTTTCATATGATTGTTGCCCGACTACAGGACAGGCAACTCACAAAACTGGATCAACTGCGTGAAATGGTTCGTCTCGGCGCGGGGCTGGATGAGGAAAAAAATATCAGCGAAGAGGTCATGCAACGCGCTCTGGAGTGTCTTGCCCGCTTTGCTCAACGGCTCAACCACATGCCCAGAGGCAGTGTACGCATCATCGGCACCCGTACCCTGCGTATTGCCAACAATACCGAGCAATTCCTGCAACGTGCCGAGGATATCCTCAATCGGCCGATCGAGATCGTCTCCGGGATAGAAGAGGCACGCTTGATCTATCTGGGCGTCGCCCATGGCATGGACCACGATCCGCCACGGCAACGACTGGTGATCGATATCGGTGGCGGCAGCACCGAACTGATCATCGGTGAGTCCTATACCCCTAAAAAACTGGAAAGTCTCGGGCTGGGCTGTGTCAGCATGAGCCAGCGCTATTTTGCCGATGGCCTGATCAACCGCAAGGCCACACGCAGCACCCTGCTCTCGGTGTTGCAAAGGGTCGAACCCTACGAGAACCGTTTTAATCACGGCAACTGGGAAGAGGCCATCGGCGCATCGGGTACGATCAAGACCGTGGGCCGTATCCTCAACAACCTGGGCTGGTGTAATGGCGAGATCACCCATGAAGCGCTGAACCGGCTCATCGATCTGATGATCGAGCAGGGTGACATAACAAAACTCGATATGCCCGGCCTCAGCCCTGATCGGGCCGGCGTCTTTCCCGGTGGGCTGATGGTACTGTTTGGGCTGTTCGAGGGGCTGGGCATCAAGTCCATGAAGGTTTCCGACAGTGCGTTACGGGAAGGCATTCTGTATGACATGGCCGGCCGGATTCGCCATGAGGATGTGCGTACCCAGAGTGTGCGGCAACTGGCAGAACGATTTAGTGTGGATAGCAAACAGGCCGAACTGGTCAAGGCGAGCGTGCTGTATCTGACCCTGCAAGTGGCGGATGAATGGAAGCTGGAACAGGAAGACGCGCAATTTCTGGAATGGGCCGCCTTGATTCACGAGATCGGACTCGGTATCGCCCATAGCCAGCATCACAAACACGGTGCCTATATCGCCGAGTATGCCGACCTGGCCGGCTTCTCCCGTCAGGAGCAACAGTTGCTGGCATTATTGATCCGTAGTCATCGCGGTAAGTTTCCGGTCAACCCGATCAAAAATCATGATGGAAAAAAATTTCGGCCCCTGCTGCGGCTGGCGATTTTATTGCGCCTGGCGGTGATCCTGCATCGTAGTCGCGGACCGCTGGTGATCCCGGAGATAAGGCTGACGCCGGAGAAAAACTCACTCGGTCTGGAATTCCCGTCCGGCTGGCTGGATAGCCATCCCCTGACCCAGGCTGATTTGCAAAATGAGAGTGAGCTTCTTAAGGCAGTCGAGTTTGATTTAACCATCGGTTAAAGGCGCCTCAAAAAATTCAATCAAGCAGATGATGGCAAGGCAAAAACAAGCGAAAAAGCGCAGTTTTGTACAGGTTGTGCTTATTTTGCGAAGCCCAGGGAGGGGTGGGTGCGATTTACATGGAGTAAATGAGCAGTTTGAGCTTGTTTTTAACGCAGCCAGCACTGCCGTGGTGAGTTTTTAGAGACGCCCTTAAACAATCAGCAGTTTTCGGCCAGCGATGCGAGTAAGGCCGACTGGGCGGAATGGCAGGATTCCACATCCTCCGGGTGAATATCGGCGTCAATGTTTTTTCGATAACAACGCTGATGGCAGAGTTCACTGGCCGATTGATATGTACCATCTTCCCGCAACAGCCAGGCCTGACAGTTGTCATGCAGATAATACTCCAGTTCACTAATAATCCGTTCACGCAGTTCTTTGGTCTCGATCGGAAAGGCCACTTCAACGCGTTTGAAGAAATTCCTGTCCATCCAGTCCGCGCTGGAACACCAGATTTCCGGCTTACCGTCATTATAAAAATAGAATACCCGGGTATGTTCCAGAAACCGTCCGATGATGGAGCGTACGCGGATATTTTCCGAAACCCCCTCCACCCCGGGTCGAAGACAACACACACCACGCACGATCAGATCGATCCTGACCCCGGCCATCGAGGCGCGATACAGCCAGCGGATACTTTCAGGCTCAGTGAGTGAATTGAGTTTGATAATAATCCTTGCCTCTCGCCCCGCCTGGGCGTTAGCAATTTCCCTGCTAATATTTTCTTCCATCGACTTATGCAGGGTGAAGGGTGATTTGCGAATCTTAGTGATGCGGGTGAAATTACCCAGGCTGGTGAGTTGCAGGAACACCTGGTGAATATCTTCACCGATAACCTTGTCACAGGTGAATAAACCGTAATCGGTGTACAGGCGGGATGTGCGGGGATGGTAATTACCCGTCCCCAGATGCACGTAGCGGCGCAGACGTTTGCCCTCACGCCGCACCACCATACTCATCTTGGCGTGGGTCTTGTAACCGACCACGCCATAGACCAGATGTGCCCCAGCCTCCTGCAGGCGATTGGCCAGAGCAATATTGGCCTCCTCGTCGAAGCGGGCACGCAACTCAACCACCACCATGACCTCCTTACCCGCCCGAGCGGCCTCGACCAGGGCATTGACGATGGCGGAATCAGGGCCGGTGCGATACAGGGTTTGCTTGATTGCAATAACGTTTGGATCCGCCGCAGCCTGTTTGAGAAAGTCGATCACCGGCAAAAAAGACTCAAAGGGGTGGTGCAGCAGGATATCGCCAGAACGGATCGCCGCGAAAATATCCGGTTGGGTTTTCAGTACGGCAGGGATCCCGGAGGTGAACGAAGGATATTTCAGATCAGGCCGGTCCACCAGATCACACACCGCCATCAGGCGGTTAAGATTGACCGGGCCATTAACCTGATACAGCACATCCTCCTGCAGGCTAAATTTCTTTAATAAGTAATTTGTCAGATTCATCGGGCAATCATGTGCCGTCTCGAGTCGCACCGTGGCACCATAGCGGCGTGAGGCCAGCTCACCCTCGACAGCGCGTAACAGGTCATCGATCTCCTCCTCATCCACATACAGTTCACTGTTGCGTGTGACCCGAAACTGGTAACAACCGGTTACCGTCATGCCGGGAAAGAGTTCATCGACATAGGCGTGGATGGCCGAGGACAGGAACACGAAATCATGCGGGCCGTTATCGCCTTCCCCCGGCGGTAGTTGGATCACCCTCGGCAGCGCACGGGGCGCCTGCACGATGGCATAACCACCCTTACGGCCAAAGGCATCCTTGCCCTTGAGGGAGATGATAAAATTCAGGCTCTTGTTCTGGATCCGCGGGAATGGATGAGAATGATCCAGACCCAGCGGGCTCAATACCGACAACAGATCTTCTTCAAAAAAATTGTGCAGCCAGCATTCCTGTTGTTCTGTCCATTCGCCACGTTTGATGAAACGGATATTTTCCATTTGCAGGGCGGGAATCAACTCATCATTCAGGACCCGGTATTGCAAATCGACGAGTTCATGCGCCTTGCAGCTGATCGCTTTGAGAATTTCCTGCGGTCCCATGTTGTCAGGCCCGGCCTGGACGGAACCGCTTTCAAATTTTTGAATATGACTCGCCACCCGCACTTCGAAAAACTCGTCCATATTGGTCGACGATATGCAAAGGAAGCGTAAGCGTTCCAGGAGAGGAGTATTGCAATCACGGGCCTGTTCCAGCACACGGCGATTGAATTCAAGCAGGCTTAATTCACGATTAAAATACAGGTCGGCCTGTTTGAGATCAATCTCACTGACCTGAGTGAGTGACTCATCTGCCAGCTGATTGCAGGAATTATCGATTGGCTTCACATAGTGATGTATAGCTATTTCGCTTCGTTCCCTTGTCCGTCTGGCAACAGGGACATCAATTAGATCTGGCATATCGGATGGCATAACTGAAGGCAATCGCTCTATATTCAAAGCAACAGCTTAACATGCAACTAATAACGAAATTATGACACTTACATGACAGTTTTATGATACAAGTTAATAGTGGTCATCGTCGCTGATTTAATGCGTAAATTTATATAAAGTTAAACCAATCAATCCGCTGGCTATCAAATTTATCTCTCCGCCGCCAAATAACATATCCAGGCAGCATCCGCCTCCCCTACCGTCGCCGGTTTAAACTTGCCGTTTCCCTCACCATGTTTATCAGTCCCTTCCCAGAATACCGTTACATTGTTGAAACCGGCCTCCTGGAGTAACTCCTGGATCTCCGGCAGCGTCCACAGCCGCCAGTCATAGCTGAAGGCCTTTTTCATTTTCGAGCCATCCGGGAAGTGGTAATGGATATGACAGGTCATATCCCCGCTAATGGGGTCGTAGGTCGCCTGGTCCCACACATAGATAAATTTTCCGCAGTCAGTTTTTTCCTTTTGTTCACGGAAGGATTCGTACCCGCCATAGGCATCGAGAAAAAAGACCCCGTCATCGACCAGGCAGTCGCGGACACGTTTGAAATAACGGCCCAGGCTGTCACGCGTTTTGAACAACTGGAAGCTGAAGTTCATAGCCATAATGACATCGACCGGCGCAGTCTCAGCACTCAGCACATCGGCCTCGAGCAATTTGATGCGCAGTTGCTGCGCGGTGTCGAGGGGTTTGACGTTGTGTACACGGCCCCAATCCAGCACCTCGGCATCCAGATCCACCCCGATTGCGATATTCGTTTCACGCCGACGGACCCACTCGCGGCACATCCGCGCCGTACCACAAAAATCCTCTCGCAGGCTGACGGGCTCTCGGCCACGAATCCGGCTAAAGGTCTTATTGATAAATTTATAATCAAGGGCCGTATTCTGCACCGATTTTTCGTACAGATAATGGCGATCCGCTGTTTGCGCAATGCCTGCTGATTTGGTTTTCTTAAAGGTCTTTGCCATAGTCATGTCACCGAGTTAAATCTGAGTCTGTTTGGATCGCCTTCATTGCAGGAATATCCGGATGTATCACTGCCAGTGTCCAGGGCAAACATACCAGGGCCAGCGACGACATCCGGACAGGGTCCAACCTGCGACAGGCAAACGCTGTTACACCGGCGTTTGTTGTACCTCCAGCTTTTCCGCTCCAACCTTTGGCGACCTTTTCTTACCGGCCGGTGTTGTCATATTTTTCTGCGCCATGTTTTTCAATATACCGCCAATCTTTTCTGCCCGTTGCCTGGCCTTATCAGCCTTGCGCTGCGCCTTCTGCATGGTCTTTTCGCTGGCCTCGGCCTTTTTAATCGCACGCTTGGCCGCCTTTTCAATCGCCAGACGCTTTTCGGCCTCTGTCTTGATCTGCTGTTTTTTCTGTTTAGCCAGGGTCAGGGCATCATCGGCCTTGACCCGGCATTCACGGGCGTATTGTTCGGCGCTTTGTGCCTCGTTTTTAGTAGTCACAGCCTTGAGCGTGGTCTTCTCCGCTACGGTACTTTTCTTCTTGAGTTTGTTTTCCGCCTTGATGGCCGCCATTAATTCGGCATCCGCCAGCCGTCGGGCCTTTTTTGCCTCGGCCTTGCGTAGCGCTTTTTCTGCTCCGGCGATCCTGTCGGCGGTTTTTTTAGCAGCCTTTTCCGCCTTGACCTTTGCCTTGGCCAACAGGGCATTTTTGGCCTTTTCCAGTCGTTTTGCCTGTTTAATCTGCTTGTCGAGTTTATTTACCATTGCCTGTCTCCTGGTGATCACCTGGATCACTTGTCGATTTTTACTAACTGCTTTCGAAATCCCCGGCCTATTGCTTTGCTTCATCCTGCGCCGGTCTGCCGGTCTTGATCTTTTCCACCCGTTCCAACAGGGCTAACAGTGCGTTGCTGTCCAGCGCCGTGAGGGCCATGATCCCGGCGCGCAGCAACTCACCCTTTTTGATGCTGACCCCCTGTGCGAGACACTGCTTTTTTAATGCCTTCAGTTGCTCATAGTCTTCCAATGGCATGGTGAAACTGTCACGCACCACCTTGGGTCGCTTGGCATCCGATTTTTTGGCCTTATCGCCTTTCGTGGCCCTGGCTTCCCGGCCCTTGTCCTTTTGCTTGCTGGCTTTGTCCCGGCTCATATCGCACCCTGTTATCAATTTACATCAAACGGTATAAACAGTATATACTGTTTATACCGTTTGACAAGTCCTGGGTCAAGCGAGGGATTTGGGGTAAATGATGTCGGTGAGATGTGCCGGGGTTTGGCTCAATAAGCCCCACCCCGGTAGTTGCAGGATACACAGGGCAGCGGTGGGCATTAGCTTACCATCGGGGCCGGCAGGCACATCGTCACCCAGCAGGTATTCAACGAGCTCGGCCAGGCCGGGATTGTGTCCCACCAGCAATAACGAATTCAGTGCATTATCGGTAGTCGCGATGACCTGACAGAGTTGAGCCGTGTCGGCGAGATAGAGGTGTTTGTCAAAATTGACGGCGGCGGGTTCGATTTGCAGGGTCTGGCAGACCGTGGTTACGGTCTGCCAGGCCCGCAGCGCGGGGGAACTGACGATGGATTCGGGCCGCAAGTGCCGTTGCTGCATCCATTGCCCGACTTTTACGGCATCGCGTGTGCCACGCGGATTTAAGGGGCGACTGAAGTCATCTGGCGCGGCCGTGTCCCAGGCCGATTTGGCGTGACGCAGCAGATAGAGTGTTTTGGTGTGGCCATTCATTCCATCGGCAGATACAAGGTTTAGCGTTTAATCTCGCCACCCATTTTCTCAATACCGGTATGACGCACATCCTTGCCCATCACCAGATAGATCACATATTCGCAAATATTCTTGGCATGGTCGCCGATGCGTTCAATGGCGCGGGCGGTCCACATCACGTCCAGCATGCGGGTGATGGCGCGGGGGTCTTCCATCATGAAGGTTAGGGCCTGGCGCATCACACCGTCGTACTCCTGGTCCACCTTCAGGTCCTGCCGGGCGACATTCACGGCGGCCTCGGCATCCATACGGGCGAAGGCATCGAGGGCATCATGCACCATCTGCGCAACCAGTTCGCCGATGTGCTTGAGTTCACCGTACTGATTTTTTGGTCGTTCGAATTGCGCGAGGCGCTGGCTCATGCGAGCGATGCGTTCGGCCTGATCGCCGATTCGTTCCAGATCGGTAATGGTCTTGATAACGGCGATCAACAGGCGCAGGTCGGACGCCGCAGGCTGACGACGGGCAATGATATGGGTGCATTCCTCATCAATGGCCACTTCCGCCGAATTGACCTTGATGTCATTGTCGATCACCACCTCGGCCAGTTTGGTATCCCCTTCCGCCAGGGAAGTAATGGCCTGGAGGATCTGTTGTTCCACCAGTCCGCCCATGGCCAGGACACGGTTGCGAACATCTTCCAGTTCGGCATCAAATTTATGCGAGATATGATGTCCCCGAGTTTCCATTTTCATACATCCTCTAAAGTATTCTTAGCCGTAACGACCGGTAATATAATCTTCGGTCTGTTTCTTGCCGGGATTGGTAAAGATCGTATCGGTATCACCGAATTCAATCAGTTCGCCCATGTACATAAAGGCCGTGTAGTCAGAGACTCGCGCCGCCTGTTGCATATTATGGGTAACAATAATAATAGTATAGTTGTCTTTTAGTTCGTTGATAAGTTCTTCGATCTTCAGGGTAGATATTGGGTCCAGCGCCGAGGCCGGTTCATCGAGCAAGAGCACTTCCGGCTCGATGGCGATCGCCCGCGCGATCACCAGGCGTTGTTGCTGGCCGCCGGACAGACCCAGGGCGCTGTCATGCAGACGGTCCTTGACCTCCTCCCACAGCGCGGCACCGTGCAGAGACTTTTCCACACGCTCATCGATCAGCCGACGATTCTTCACACCCTGTAAGCGTAAACCATAGGCGACGTTTTCGTAGATCGTCTTGGGGAAGGGATTGGGTTTCTGGAACACCATGCCGACCCGTCGCCGCAGGTTCGCCACGTCGACCTTCTTGTCATTGATATCGCTGCCGTCGAGGGTGATGCTGCCTTCAATCCGGCAGCTGTCCACCAGGTCGTTCATGCGATTGAAGCAACGCAGCAGGGTCGACTTGCCACACCCGCTCGGACCGATGAAGGCCGAAACACGCTTCGCCGGCAAACTGATATCGACATTCCTGAGCGCCTGCTTTTCACCATAGAAGAGATTGAGCGCAGATGTCTGTAGACAAATCGTCTCGGCCTTGATGTCCATTTTCTGCTGCGTGCGATTCAGCGCATCAAGATTGATGCCGTGGGTAAAACCTTGTTGGGATGCCATGCAGACTACCTCAATTCCTGTAAATTCATCTTATGATTCCATTCCCTTATACCGTTCACGTAGACGGTTGCGAATATAGATCGCGGCCAGGTTCAGGATAACAATCACGATTACCAATAAAAGAGCCGTCGCATAGACCAGTGGCCTGGCCGCCTCCACATTGGGACTCTGGAAGCCGACGTCATAGATATGAAAACCCAGGTGCATGAATTTTCGATCCAGGTGCAGGAACGGCGAATTGCCGTCCAGCGGCAGGGATGGGGCCAGTTTGACCACCCCGACCAGCATCAGCGGCGCCACTTCACCGGCGGCGCGGGCAATCGCCAGGATCATACCGGTCATCATCGCCGGTGTTGCCATCGGAATAACCGTGCGCCACAGTGTCTCCGCCTTGGTGGCGCCCAGCGCCAGGGAACCTTCTCGAATGGCGCGAGGGATGCGTGACAGCCCTTCTTCGGTGGCTACGATCACTACCGGCACAGTGAGGATCGCCAGGGTCAGTGATGACCAGAGTATACCCGGCGTACCATAGGTTGGCGCCGGCAGGGCCTCGGGGTAAAACAGCTGGTCGATATTGCCACCGAGGAAATAGACGAAGAAGCCCAGACCAAATACACCATAGACAATCGAGGGCACGCCGGCGAGATTATTCACCGCAATACGGATGGTGCGGGTCAAAGGGCCCTGTTTGGCATATTCGCGCAGGTATACCGCGGCCACCACACCAAACGGGGTCACCATCATGGACATGATCAGTACCATCATCACCGTACCGAAGATCGCGGGGAAGATCCCACCCTCGGTATTGGCCTCACGCGGCTCATCGGAGACGAATTCCCAGAGCTTGGCAAAATACATCCCGACCTTGCCCAACACCGACATATCATTGGGTCGGAAGGTACGAACGATCTTGGCCAGCGGGATATCAACCGTTTTACCGTCCATCACCTCGGCCGTCAGGCTGTCGCGGTTAATGGACAGGTAAAGGTCACTCAATTCTTTTTGAAACCCCTGATAGTCCGCCTGCAACTCTTTGCGTTCATCGGCAATCGCCTTGAGATTTGCCGGCGTATCCTTACCATCCAGTTCGAGGCGGCGCGTTTTCAGTCGCAGCCCTTCGATGGCATAGTTGATGTCGCCGATCTCACCCTTTTCGATATCGCGGATCTGATCGAATATATCGAGGGTGCGCGCCAGACGCTGTTGCAATTCAGGCCAGCTCTTGTCGCCCTCGGCCACCACCTTGCCGTTTTCCTTGATCGCCTTCAGATAGCCGTAAAAATTGCCCCACTCACGGCGTTCCAGCACAATGAGTTCCCGTGGGAAGGTTTTATCGGATATAAACGGTTCGATCAACCAGCGAAAATCACTGCCCAGCACATCGCGATTGCCGGTCTTGAATAAATGCCGCTGGATATTTTTTTTATCGGATTCAATGGAGATGCCGGCGCTATGCAGATTAACCAGCGAAACCAGTTCCGTTTCGGTCAACTCGCCTATGACGCGCATGGCTTGTGTGCCCGGTTGGGTGTATTGCATCTGCATCACGTCAGACGGCCAAAAGTGTCCCAGGCCGCGCACGGCGATTAACAGCAGCAAACCAAACACAATAATCAGGCTGGCGCTGACCGCCGCGGCGTTCAGCCAGATCCAGGGAGAACCACTTTTAAACCAGTCGCGCATCATAATGAACTGTACTTCTTACGCAGGCGATGACGGACAATCTCCGCCACGGTATTGAACAGAAAGGTAAACACAAACAGCACCAACGCGGCCAGGAACAGCACGCGGTAGTGGGTGCTCGCCACTTCGGACTCGGGCATTTCCACGGCAATGTTTGCCGACAGGGTACGCATGCCCTGGAAGATACTGAAGTCCATGACCGGGGTATTGCCGGTGGCCATCAACACGATCATGGTTTCACCCACGGCGCGCCCCAGGCCGATCATCACCGCGGAGAAAATACCGGGGCTGGCGGTGAGTAACACCACCCGCATCATGGTCTGCCAGGTGGTGGCGCCCAGCGCCAGGGAACCAAAGGTCAGATGACGGGGGACACTGAAGATGGCGTCTTCGGTGATGGAAAAGATCGTCGGGATCACCGCCACGCCCATGGCAATACCCACCACCATGGAATTACGCTGGTCATACCCAATACCAAATTTGTGATCCAGCCAACCCTTCAGGTTGCCATCAAACAATACGACCTCCATCGGTGTGCTGAGCCCAAGGGCCAGCCAGCCGAGGGCGAATAGTACCGGCACCAGCAGGGCCGCCTGCCAGCCTTCCGGTACAAGGTGGCGGATCGAGGCAGGGAGCTGCTGCCAGACAAAGGCAAAAATCAGTACGCCCAATGGCAAGACCAGCAACATGGAGAACACGCCCACCAGATTGGTTTCGATCACCGGCGCCAGCCACAGGCCAGCAAGAAAACCGAGGATCACCGTCGGCAGCGCCTCCATGATCTCGATGGAGGGTTTGACATAGGTGCGCATTGCCGGGGCCATGAAATAGGCGGTAAAAATGGCGCCCATGATGGCCAGGGGCACGGCAAACAGCATGGCATAAAACGCCGCCTTGATAGTGCCATAGGCTAGCGGCACCAGACTGTATTTGGGTTCGAAGTCGTTACTCGCGGATGAGGACTGCCAGGTGTAATCAGGCTCCGGATAGCTTTCATACCAGACCTTGTTCCACAACACGGCCCAGGATACTTCCGGGTGTTCATTCTCGACATGCCAGAAGTGGATGTTGTGATCGGCCGCTTCGGCCAGGATGCGATCGGCGCGCGGGGAAACGGCAAGCTGCTGAATAGCATAGTCACTGACCTTCTTCGTGACGATGGTGCGACCGGCAGTCGAATGATAGACCGCCACCCTGCCCTGCTCATCCGCAGTGACAAAACCCTTGCGACGTTGCTCGGTCTCGATATCGTTAATACCGACGTTATCCCCCACGGCAAAGCTACGGATGTGGGTCAGTTCGTAACCGTCGCCTTTGCGCACCGGAAACCA
>JAHEDB010000319.1 GCA_024641465.1 Chromatiales bacterium
GCAACTGCTTCTTATGCCCGGACCAGCTGAGGGTGACCTGGGTATCGGGGCCGAAATTTTTGCCGTGCAGGGTGATGCTCTGTGACTGGCTGCTGGCGGTGAGGCCGTCCGGTTCAATACGCTCGATCTGTGGTGAGGCCGGTGTTTTGGCGGCCTGTAACTGCTCCGCGATGGCCGGGACCTCGATGCGATCCATTTTTGCCACATCGATGGGCGACTCGGTGGTCGGTTGTGGCGGAGTGGGTGTCGGTGGTTCCGGCTCCAGCTTGATGATCTTTTCCTTGAGCTTGGCAAAGGGGCTTTCCCTGGCTTCATCCTGTTTCGGTGTTTGCGCCAGCTCCTGTTGCGGCGCGTCCTTTGGCTGGTCCTCAAACAGGCGATTGATGCGGTCCTGCTGCCAGAGCCCCAGACCGGCGATGGTCGCGACGGCCAGGGTGGTGATGATACGCATAGGGGTCAACAGCCGGTTTTTGCTGGGTGTGTAATAGTCATCCTCATCGTAGTCATCATCGTCTTCCGGTTCCGGACCTGCCTGGGCCTCATCGAGGGCGATATGCGCCAGTTCATTGATCCGTGCCGGATTGCCGTGGGACTGCTTATGGATCTGGCGCAGCACCTTGGGGGAAAAGGGATTCTCGCCCTGCAGGCCGGCGATGGTCATGCGGCTCTGGATATAATCCGCGGTGTCGGCCTCATCGAAGGGCGGCAGCTCAAATACGTGGCCGATACGCTCGCGTATCTTGCGCGCGGTAGAGGCATTGATGGTCTTTTCGATGAACGGTTCGGCAAACAGCACGACGTGTACCATGGTGACGTCACCGGCCTTGATCTCGGCCATGATGAATAACTGACTGATGGCATCCACCGGCAGGTCATGGGCGTCATCGACGATGATCACCGGCAGCACATCGTTCTGATGCAACTGGGTCAGCTTGTCATACAGCAGTTCCTGTAACTCGGCGCTGTCGGCCGGCAGGGTCTCCAGGCCGAAGTCCTCGGCGATGCGGAACAATAACTGGTCCCGGTCCATCATCGGGTTGGCGTTGACCCGGCAGATGTGCCAGTTGTCGTGGGCCGACTTGATATAATTTTGCAGCAGGGTCGATTTGCCCATGCCTTCTTCACCCAAAACCATCAGCACCATGTCGCTGTATTGGGTCATGTGCACCAGCAGACTCATGCGCTGGCTGGCCTCGGGTGTGGTGAAATAAAAGCGTTCATCCACCACGGCGGTAAACGGCGGTTCGAGCAGGCCGAACTGTTGCAGATAGGCGGGTTCGAGGCGGTGCAGGGGCTGGTCGTCGTAGTTGTTCACGGCATTAACTCCTGGCCCTTGCTGAATACCACCTGGTAGCCCTTGTCGATCTGGGTGTCGCGCACCTTGATACAGGCCTGCAGGGTGGCTTCGAGGCTGGCGAAGTGGTCGCGCTTGACGCGGCCGGGGGAACCCTGCTGGCCCCATTCACGGATCAGGGTCCAGCCTTCGAGCAGGTCTTCCTGCACCAGTAACTGGTAATAGCGTGGAGCATGGTCTTCAGCCGCCGGTGTTTGCATATAGACGCGCATGATTGGTCCAGATCACCCGTTAAAGCACACTAAAACAGTAATGAGTATAGCTAATAATGGCCGTTTTATGTCCACTCAGGTCAATTCCGCGGCGTCGAAAATACGGCCATATTCGGTGATGGCATAACGGTCGGTCATGCCGGCGATATAGTCGGCCACGGCGCGGGCCCGGCCCGGTTTGCCCTGCTGTTTTTCGTAGTCTTTGGCGCTCTGCTGGTAGTCATAGGGCAGCAGGCCGATGTCGTCCATGAAGGCATTGAACAGGGCCGACAGGATGCGGCTGGCCTTGGCGCTCATGCGGTGTACCCGGTAGTGGCGATACAGGCGATGGCGTAGAAACTGTTTGAGTTCAAGATGCAGGGCCTGCATCTCCTCGCCAAACCCGGCCAGCATCTCGGTCTGGGCGCGCACATCGTGGATGCTGTCGGGATTGACCTCCGCGATGCGCTGTTGAGTATGGTCGATCAGGTCCACCACCAGCAGATTGATCATGCGGCGGATGATCTCGTGGATCAGGCGCCGGTCGGTCAGCTCAGGGTAGCGCTGCTTGACCACATGGAACTGTTCGGCGAACAGACGGATCTCGCACAACTGCTCCAGTTTGATCAGCCCGGCGCGCAGGCCATCGTCCACGTCGTGATTGTTATAGGCGATCTCGTCGGCGAGGTTGACGATCTGCGCCTCCAGCCCCGGTTGTTGTTTATTTAAAAAGCGCTGTCCTACATCACCGAGTTCCCGCGCCTTCTGTGGCGAACAATGTTTGAGAATACCCTCGCGGGATTCATAGGTCAGGTTCAGGCCGGGGAAATCGGCGTAGCGTTCTTCCAGTTCATCGACCACGCGCAGGGATTGCAGGTTGTGTTCGAAACCGCCGTAATCTTTCATACAGGCATTCAGCGCATCCTGCCCGGCGTGACCGAATGGCGTGTGACCGAGGTCATGGGCGAGGGCGATAGTCTCCACCAGGTCTTCGTTGAGATGCAGGATGCGGGCGATGGAGCGGCCAATCTGCGCGACCTCGATGGAATGGGTCAGGCGGGTGCGAAACATATCGCCTTCGTGATTGACGAATACCTGGGTCTTGTATTCGAGGCGGCGAAAGGCTGCGGAGTGGATGATGCGATCCCGGTCGCGCTGGAACTCACTGCGATAGGTCGGCGGTTCTTCCGCAAAACGCCGTCCTAGCGAATGCTGTTCCTGGGCGGCATAATCGGCTAATAGAGTCATGTTGATTGAGTTTGCTCAGGCCTAGGTCAGAGCCCGGTGGGCCTGGATGGTCTCGCGTAACTGGGCCTGGTCAAAATCATTGGTGACCACGGCCTTACCGATCTCCCGCAGCAGGACAAAATTGATCTTGCCGTCACGGACCTTTTTATCCACGGACATGCGCTGCATAAAATGATCGTAATCCATGTAGGCCGGGGCGCGGGTCGGCAGGGCGGCGCGGTCGATCAGGTCTTCGGTACGGTGCACGTCCTGTTCGCTCAGCCAGCCGAGGCGCTGCGACAGGTCGGCGGCCATCAACATGCCGGTGCCCACCGCCTCGCCGTGCAACCACTTGCCATAACCGGCACTGGCCTCGATGGCGTGGCCGAAGGTATGGCCGAGGTTGAGCAGGGCGCGTCGGCCACCCTCTTTTTCATCGGCGGCGACGACCTCGGCCTTGTCGCGACAGCTGCGCTCGATGGCATAGACCAGGGCGTCGTTATCGCGACCGGTGAGCTTGCCCATATTGGTTTCCAGCCATTCAAAAAATTCCACATCCCCCAACAGGCCGTACTTGATGACCTCGGCCAGACCGGCGCTCAACTGGCGATCATCCAGGGTGTCGAGGGTGGCGGTATCGGCCAGCACGCAGCGTGGCTGGTGAAAGGCGCCGATCATGTTCTTGCCGAGGGAGTGATTGACGCCGGTCTTGCCGCCCACCGAGGAATCGACCTGCGACAGCAGGGTAGTGGGGATCTGAATAAAGTCGACACCGCGTTGGTAACTGGCGGCGGCAAAACCGGTCATGTCGCCGACCACGCCACCACCCAGGGCGACCAGGGTGCACTGGCGACCAAAGCGGTTTTCCAGCAGGGCATCGAAAATGAGATTGAGGGTTTCGAGGTTCTTGTATTCCTCGCCGTCGGGCAGGATGACCGTTGCACAGTCATAATCACGCAGACCGTAGAGCGTCTTTTCGAGATACAGCGGGGCGAC
>JAHEDB010000017.1 GCA_024641465.1 Chromatiales bacterium
AGATTGCGCCCTACTATTCAGGTTTAAACATGAATGGTAATTTTCTGAGATGTGCTGTCTTGTAGGGTGCGTCCCACGCACCATAACATCTAACGGTGCGTAAGGCGTAATCCTATTGCACCGAATGCGTAGAAAGATGATGTAATACAGACACGCAACCGTTAAAAATTATACCGCTAACCCAATACACCAAATAAATTGTACGCTGCAAGTCTCGGCATGGTTGCCTTTTCAACACATACGGCTCAACAAGATTGCGCCCTACAGATACGTAGTGGCTGGGTTCGATTTTATTAAGCTCGAGATGCCGGTCGGGGGCATGCCTGAGTGACCGCTTGTTAACGCGAAGATATTTACCTGTTCTGATCTGCTATGTTTATTGCCTGGCTTGATACCTGCACCTGTACCGGAGCTTGTTCAGGCGCCTGTGTTGGGATTTGTGCCGGTATTGGTATCTGCTCCGGCGCCTGAACTGGTGCCTGAGTCTGTGTTGGTGCTTGTTCTGGTACCTGTGCTGGCGTCTCAGTCGGCATCTGTACGGGTGCTTGTATCAGTACCGGTGCCTGAGTCTTCGCCGGTGTTGATGTTTGTGTCTGTTCCTGTGTAGGTTCCGGTTTTTGCATCGAGGCACGCGCCGCCTGCGCCTGTACCATATGATTCGCTATCTTATTGACGCGCGTGGTGAAGGGTTCGGTGCGCGTTTTCGGGTTGTGTTTTTTCGGGCTGGGCAGGGTGGCGGCAAGTTCGACGGACTGGCCGACGCTCAAATCCCTGGCCGATATCCCCCAGTAGTATTTCGCCGCGGCCTCGACGCCGTAGATGCTCTCACCGAATTCGGCGATGTTGAGGTAGGTGGAGAGGATGCGTGACTTGGGCACGAAAAATTCCATGCCGATGGTGAAGATCAGTTCATGCCATTTGCGTAAAGGGTCGCGTGAGGCGCTGAAGAACATGTTCTTGACGACCTGTTGCGAGATGGTGCTGGCGCCGTATCGCATGCTCATTCTTTCGATGTTGTAGCCCATGGCATCTTTCAGAGCGATCAGGTCGAAGCCGCTGTGTTGGTAGAAGCGGGAGTCTTCCGCGATGACCACGGCGCGTTGCATGGATTTTGAGATGTCCGTAATCGGCACCGGTTGCCACTGTATGGGCGGCAGGGTTCGGTCGGTACGACGCTTTTGCTCGTAGTTTTTCATGAAGGCGGATTTGGCGACCGGGCCGTAGCGGAACTTGTGCCAGTTGGGCCAGATGGTGATGATATAAAAGGTGTCCAGCGCCAGCAGCACCAGACCGATGCGCATACCCCATACCAGTCGCCGATGCCAGCGGGCGATACGGCTGTCCTGATTGCGGGGTGGTTTTTGCGGCCGCCGCCGTTTGCCGAACAGCCACTTCCAGCGTAGCAGGCGCAGTATTCGTTTCAGTATTTTAAAGGGCAAGACAAGGATCTTCATAACCACTCTGTTGTCGATATCCTTTAACGGGTCTTTTTAGGTTTATTTGCAGATTGCTATTGAGGGTGTATCGGAGGTGATTTTACACCACCGAGGTCACGGGGGACACCGGGTTTTATTTAGGAATTCCCTCACCTCAGTGTCCTCCGTGACCTCGGTGGTGACATTTCATTAAAATTATTTTTTATCGATATCGTCCGTGGGGGTGCGAAAATAACAGGTCAGGGCGCAGCTGGTCGAGGTCAGGATCCAGAACAGAAAGAAGCCGATGGTATAGCCGCCGAGTCGGGAGATATCGCCGTAGCCACTGACCACCATGATCAGGTGCGGGTCGAAGGCAACAAAAAACAGAATGGTGGCTAAACCGGCGGTCAGGAACGACGGCCACAGTACGGAAATGATTTCCTGAATTTTAGGTATGGGTTTGCTTGGTTCCGTCATGGTATAGCCCCTTTTTCATACCGATCACAACCCGGGTCTGAGTGACCACTGGAGCATGCCAGGAAACATGGCATTGCCGGTCAGGCGCCAGGATTGATCCGCAGGTTCAAGTAAAATATAGCGTTTTTCCCGTGGCAGTTGTGGTAATGGGCCTGTGTATTGATTGTTATCGCCCGCCAGCAGGTTTACGACGATATCTTGCTGTGCCGTGGTGGGGTGGGTCAAGGTGAGGCGGAGATTTTTTGCGGTATTTTGCCCATGCAGGGTGATGATCACCTGTTTGCCAGCCAGGTCGATGCGGCCGACGGCCTGGAGGCCGAGCTTTTCAGCCTGTTTGTCACGAGCCAGGGTCATGTTGATCGCCAGGCCGGTCTTGTAATAGTCATCGGTTACCGTGCCGTCGGAGGTGCGAATCGCGACACTGAGCATGGAGATGCCGGCGATCACGGTGACGGTGGGGATGGCGATGAGGAACCAGGGCCAGAATTGTTTATACCAGGGTGGAGGGATCTGTTCAGTATTCATGTTTTATGATGTTGTTGTGCATTTAGTTGATGGTAGTACCGAGTGACGAGGTGCGAGTGGCAAGGCCAAGCTTTTTCCCTCGAACCTCGCCACTCGATCCTCGCTACTTAAACAGTGGACCGATAAAGCGGCCCTTTTCGATGACATGCAATTTGGCATTGTCGACGGCCTGTAGGTCGAAGTGTATATCATAGCCCACCTTGCTCAGGTTCGCCGGATCGACCTGGACGCGGGCCGGGAGCGAGGTGGTTGTACCGGCCGGGACGTCGATGCGAGTCTTGTCGATCACCAGCTTCAGGTTATCGATACCACTGGCGCTGAGCAGGAACTGGTGGTCCTGTTTGTCCATGTTGATGATCTTCAGGTTATAGGTGTTTTCGATCAGCCCCTCATTGGTTTCACGATACAGCGCATTGCGGTCGCGGATGATGTCCAGCCGGAGCGGCGTACGGGTCGCCATCTTGTAGCCCAGCGCCGTGCTGATGACCACCAGCAGGATGGCGTAAACCACCATGCGCGGGCGCAGCAGGTGGGTCTTGACTCCCTCGATGGCGTGCTGGGTGGTGTATTTGACCAGGCCGCGCGGGTAGCCCATTTTATCCATGACTTCGTTACAGACATCGACGCAGGCGGCGCAGCCGATGCACTGGTATTGCAGACCGTCGCGGATATCGATGCCGGTCGGACAGACCTGTACGCAGAGGGTGCAGTCGACGCAGTCCCCCAGGCCGAGTGTCGCCGAGTCGGCATTGCGTTTGCGCGAGCCGCGTGGGTCACCGCGTTTGTCGTCGTAGGAAATGATCAGGGTGTCCTTGTCGAACATCGCGCTCTGGAAGCGGGCATAGGGACACATGTAGATACAGACCTGTTCCCGCAGCCAGCCAGCATTACCGTAGGTGGCCAGGCCGTAGAACAGTACCCAGAAGGTCTCCCACGGGCCGAGGTCGAATTTTAAGAATGACTGGCCGAGGTCGAGGATCGGCGTGAAGTAACCGACGAAGGTGAAGCCGGTCCAGAGTGAAAATGAAAGCCACAGGCTGTGTTTGGCGGTCTTGCGCCAGATCTTGTTACCGACCCAGGGGGCCTTGTCGAGTTTGATCTGTTTGTTGCGGTCGCCCTCGAACCAGCGTTCCATCCACAAAAAGATCTCGGTCCACACCGTTTGCGGGCAGGCATAGCCGCACCACAGGCGTCCGGCCAGTGCGGTAAAGAAAAACAGTGCCAGGGCGGCGATGATCAGCAGCGCGGCGAGATAGATAAAATCCTGCGGCCAGAAGGTCAGGCCGAAGATATAGAACTTACGGGCGGGCAGGTCGAACAGGACCGCCTGATGCCCTTCCCAGCGGAACCAGGGAATAAAATAATACAGGCCCAATAGTACAAACACGCCGGTATTGCGCAGGGTGGCGAACAGGCCATGTACCTCACGCGGATAGACCTTTTTGTGTTTGGCGTAAAACTCGTGACTGTCGGTTTGGGTGCTGTTGTCCATCGTGATCATCTGTGAAAAAAAACACCCCCGGTTCGGGGGTGTTTTGTGTTGCGTGAGTTTACTTGTTGCTCAGGCTGTAGACGTAGGCGGCGAGTAGATGCACCTTGTCCTCACCCAAAAATTCACCGTGGGCCGGCATGACACCGGTGCGACCCTGGGTGACGGTCTGGGTGATGGCACCGGGTGAGCGGCCATGCAACCAGACATCATCGGTCAGGTTGGGCGCGCCGATGGCGTGACTGCCCTTGCCGTCCGGTTGATGACAGGCGGCGCACAGGGTCTGGAACTTGAGCTTGCCCTGTTCCACCACCGCGGCATCCTGACCAGCCCGGCTCAGGCTCAGCACATAGGCGACGACGGTCTTGACCCCGTCAGCCCCCAGCGCGGCGCCCATCGGCGGCATGATGCCGTTACGACCGTTCATGATACTGGTCTTGATCGCCTCGGGTGTACCGCCATACAGCCAGTCGGAATCCCGCAGATTGGGGAAACCGGCCGCACCGCGGGCATCGGAACCGTGACAGGTCGAGCAGTAGTTGAGGAACAGCCGTTGCCCGGCCTGGACGGCCTTGGGATTTTTCGCCAGGTCCGGGATCGCCTGTTTGGAATAGGCGGCGAAGATCGGCCCGTAGGTCTTGGCGGCGTCACTGATCTCCTGTTCGTATTCCTGTTTCTGACTCCAGCCCAGGCTGCCTTTAAAGTTACCCATGGCAGGGTAGAGCGCGGCATAGATCAGGGCAAATATCATGGTGATGTAGAACAGCCACAGCCACCAGCGCGGCATGGGGTTGTTAAACTCCTGCAGGTCTTCGTCCCAGGTGTGGCCGGTGACCTGGCCCTGGGCGGCTTCGCCCGGCAGGGGTTTGCTGCTCCATTTGATCAACACATAACAGCCAATGATATTGGCCAGGCTAACGATGGTAATAAACCAGCTCAAGGTGGAACTCATGGCTGTGTCTCCTTATAAGTATCGACACGGGGATGTTCGGGTTCATTAAGGGGCAGGTTGGCCGCTTCGCTAAAGGCGCCGCGGCGCTTGTTGCTCCAGGCCCACGCGACTATGCCAATGAACATGGCGAACATGATGACGGAAAACATGGCGCGTATATCGTGTATATCCATGTTCTACCTCCGCGTCTTGATGCTGGTGCCCATCACCTGTAGATAGGCGATCAGGGCGTCCATTTCGGTCTTGCCGTTGACGGCGCTTTGTGCACCCGCGATATCGGCATCGGTGTAGGGCACGCCGAGGGTGCGCATGGTCTGCAACTTGCCCGCGGTCTTGGCGGCATTGAGCTTGTTTTTCAGCAGCCAGGGGAAGCCGGGCATATTGGATTCCGGTACCACATCGCGCGGGTTGGTCAGGTGGACCCGGTGCCAGTCGTCGGAATACCGACCACCGACGCGTTGCAGGTCCGGACCGGTGCGCTTCGAGCCCCACTGGAAGGGGTGGTCGTAGACGAACTCACCGGCGACTGAGTAGTGGCCGTAACGTTCGGTCTCGGCGCGGAACGGGCGGATCATTTGTGAATGGCAGACATAGCAACCTTCACGGACGTAGATATCGCGACCTTCCAGTTGTACCGCCGTGTAGGGCTTGAGGCCCGCTACCGGCTGGGTGGTGTCCTTGAGGAAGAACAACGGCACGATCTCGACCAGGCCACCGACGCTGATGACGAGGATGATCAGGAGGGCCATCAGGCCGATATTGGTTTCGACTTTTTCATGACTCATGGTCTGTTCTCCTTAAGCTGTCTGTGGGATGCGTGCATCGGCGGGCTTGCTGCCAGCGATGGTCTTCCACACGTTGTAGGCCATGATAAACATGCCGCTGAGATAGAGCAGACCGCCCAGCAGACGCACGACGTAGTAGGGGTAGGTCGCCTGTAGCGATTCGACAAAGCTATAGGTCAATGTGCCGTCGTCATTCACGGCGCGCCACATCAGACCCTGCATGACCCCGGCAATCCACATCGCGACGATGTACAGCACGATGCCGATGGTGGCGACCCAGAAGTGGGTTTCGATCAACTTGGTGGAGTACATAGCTTCACGGTTGAACACCTTCGGGATCAAAAAGTAGATCGCACCGATGGATACCAGACCGACCCAGCCGAGGGCGCCGGAATGGACGTGACCGATGGTCCAGTCCGTATAGTGGGACAGGGCGTTGACGGTTTTGATCGACATCATCGGGCCTTCGAAGGTCGACATGCCGTAGAACGACAGTGAGACGATCAGGAACTTGAGGATTGGGTCGGAGCGCAGCTTATGCCAGGCGCCCGACAGGGTCATGATGCCGTTGATCATGCCGCCCCAGCTGGGGGCGAGCAGCACCAGCGAGAACACCATGCCCAGCGACTGGGTCCAGTCCGGCAGGGCGGTGAACTGCAAATGGTGCGGGCCGGCCCACATATAAGTGGAGATCAGCGCCCAGAAATGCACTACCGACAGACGGTAGGAGTAGATCGGCCGTCCCACCTGTTTGGGGATGAAGTAATACATGATGCCGAGGAAACCGGCGGTGAGGAAGAAGCCAACCGCGTTATGCCCATACCACCACTGCACCATGGCGTCGATGGTCCCGGGATAGACCGAATAGGACTTGAACAGGCTCACCGGCAGGGCGGCGCTGTTGACGATGTGTAACACCGCAACGGTGAGGATAAAGGCGCCGAAGAACCAGTTGGCCACATAGATGTGTTTGACCTTGCGCTTGAGGATGGTGCCGAAGAACACCACGGCATAACTGACCCAGACCACGGCGATCAACAGATCGATCGGCCATTCCAGTTCGGCGTATTCCTTACCGGAGGTCAAACCCAGCGGCAGGGTAATCGCCGCCAGCAGGATCACCACGGTCCAGCCCCAGAAGGTAAAGGCGGCCAGTTTGTCGGAGAAGAGTCGTACCTGACAGGTACGCTGCACCGCATAATATGAAGTGGCGAATAGCGCCGAGCCACCAAAGGCAAAGATCACCGCATTGGTATGCAGGGGCCGCAGACGGCTATACGTCAGCCAGGGCACATCGAAGTTCAGTGCGGGCCAGACCAGTTGTGCAGCAATGATGACACCGACCAGCATGCCAACAATGCCCCACACTACCGTCATGACCGCGAACTGGCGGACAACTTTGTAGTTGTAGGTATTTTGATTCTCCATGGATTTCCCTCAGGTTTTGAGTTGTTATAAAGCTGGGCCGAAAGTCTATAGATCACCTAATGCCATGTTCTTGATCTGGATCAAATGAATAATCAAGAGTGACTGATCTACATCAGTTAATCTTCGGCAGAGTATGCTCGTTTCTGAAGTATAGATTACAGCCTCTCAGAGAGAGAGGCTGGGAAATAATAAAATTATTAAGGGGTTAGGAGGCCTGGTTTGACGAGGAGTCGTTGGGCAGGGGCTGGCTTGGACACTTGGTGGTGACGTCCATCAGGCCATCCATATCGTGGATCACGATGTGTTTACGTTCGACGGTGAGCAGGCCCTGATCCTGAAAATGCGAGAACAGTCGACTGACAGTCTCTACCGCCAGCCCCAGCAGGTTGGCGATGTCGTTGCGCGACATGCTGAGGTTGAATTCGGAGGAGGAATAGCCGCGATTGTCAAAGTGATTGGACAGGCTTAACAGAAAACGGGCCAGCCGAGCCTCGGCGGGCATCTTGGCGATCATCATCAACTGGCAATGGTCACTCTGGATCTCTTCGCTCATGACATGCAGGATGTGATGCTGCATGGAGGGGATCTCCCGGGTCAGGTCTTCAAGACGATCAAACGGGACCTCGCAGACACTGGTGGTCTCGAGGGCCATGGCGGAATCGGTGTGGAACTTGGTGCTGACGGCATTCAGGCCCAGCAGTTCCCCCGGCAGGTGGAAACCGGTGACCTGTTCCGAACCGTTTTCGATGCTGGTATAGGTCTTGACCGAGCCGCTACGGATGGCATACACGGTGCTGAAGGTGTCTCGCATCCGGTATAAATGCTCACCCTTTTCGATTTTGCGGCGGCGTTTGATGACCTTGTCGAGTTTGTCCATATCGCCCTCGGCCAGACCCATGGGCAGGCAGAGCTTATAAAGACCGCAATTCTGGCAGGTGGTTCGGATGGCGGAGAGGTCAACTACGGTGTCTTCTTTCATGCGGGCTGCCTTCGATTTGCTGCTGGGTGTGGCGTTTGCCATATTAATAATCTAAATCATTTTATCGGCCAAGCACAGCATTTATTAGATGGTTTAGACTAAATATATCCACTGTATTCCTGACCGCTTTACTATATATAATAGACTTTCTGAGACTATTCGACTTTGGAGCAAGTAATGGCGCAGCGCACGGCCACGGTAAAACGCGATACCCTGGAGACCCAGATCGAGGTCAAACTGGGCCTGGACGGGGCTGGCAAAGGGGTATTTGACACCGGTGTGCCCTTTCTGGAGCACATGCTCGACCAGGTGGCCCGCCATGGCATGGTGGATCTGGAGGTCCGGGCCAAGGGCGATACCCACATCGATGACCACCACACCGTAGAGGATATCGGCATCACCCTCGGGCAGGCCTTCAATGAGGCGCTGGGCGATAAGAAGGGCATCCGTCGCTATGGCCACGCCTATGTGCCGCTGGATGAGGCCCTGTCCCGCGTGGTGATCGACTTCTCCGGTCGGCCCGGTCTGGTGTATGGGGTCAACTTTCCCCGCGCCCGCATCGGCGAGTTCGATGTCGACCTGTTGAGTGAGTTTTTCCAGGGCTTCGTCAATCATGCCAAGGCCACGCTGCATATCGACAATATCCGCGGCAAGAACGCCCACCACATCGCCGAGACCATCTTCAAGGCCTTTGGCCGTGCCCTGCGCATGGCCATCGAGGCCGATGAACGCATGGCCGGGGTGATGCCGTCCACCAAGGGCACCTTATAACCCGCTATCAGGCTTATCTATTTTCAATCAAGAACTGTAGAATTCCCGCATGAATACCGTCGCTGTTATCGATTATGGAATGGGTAATCTCCATTCCGTCGCCAAGGCCCTGGAAAAGGTCGCCGAGGGCACCAAAGTTATCGTCAGTTCAGATCCGGATGTGGTGCGCAAGGCCGACCGGGTGGTGCTACCCGGTGTAGGTGCGATCCGCGATTGCATGGCCGAGATCAAACGGCTGGGCTTTGACGAACTGGTGCGGGAAGTCATTAACAATAAACCCCTGCTGGGTGTGTGTGTCGGTATGCAGGCCCTGATGGACTTCAGTGTCGAAAACGGCGGTACTGACTGCATCGGCATCCTGCCCGGGCGGGTCGAGTTCTTCGGCGATGACCTGCGTGACCCCCGCACTAACGAACGCCTCAAGGTGCCCCACATGGGCTGGAATCAGGTCCATCAGGCCATCGATCACCCCCTCTGGCGTGGGATTGCTGACGACACCCGCTTTTATTTCGTGCATAGTTATTATGTCGAACCGGCCAACCCCGGCCTGATCGCCGGCTCCTGTGACTATGGCTTTAGCTTTACCGCCGCCGTGACTCGGGGTAATGTGTTTGCCACCCAGTTTCATCCGGAGAAAAGCCAACACGCCGGACTGGCGCTGTATGCCAACTTCCTGAAATGGGATGGTGAATGAACACCCTGAAAAGATGAACCGCCAAGACGCCAAGACGCCAAGGGGAAATAGTTTTTTTCTTTGCGTTCTCAGCGCCTCCGCGAACTCTGCGTTATATTGCAAAAGTGAATCAAGCTGAGACTGAAAAAATGTTACTCATACCTGCAATTGATTTGAAAGACGGCAAGTGTGTGCGCCTGAAACAGGGGCGCATGGAGGATTCCACGGTGTTCTCTGATGACCCGGTGGCGATGGCCGACCGGTGGGTCGAGGCCGGCGCCAGGCGTTTACACATCGTGGATCTGAACGGGGCGTTCGAGGGCAAACCGATGAATGCCGGGGTGATCAAGGCCATTGCCCAGAATCACCCTGACCTGCCTATCCAGGTGGGCGGTGGGATTCGCGATGAAGATACTATTCAGACCTATCTGGATGCCGGCGTGCAGTATGTGATCATCGGTACCAAGGCGGTGAATACCCCGCACTTTGTCAATGATGTGTGCCTGGAGTTTCCCGGCCATGTCATCGTCGGTCTCGATGCCAAAGACGGTAAGGTGGCCATCGACGGCTGGTCGAAGTTGTCCAAGCACGACGTCGTCGATATGGCGAAACACTTTGAGCACGACGGTGTGGTGTCGATTGTCTACACCGACATCAGCCGTGACGGCATGATGGGCGGCGTCAATATCGATGCCACGGTCAAACTGGCGCAGGCCATTACCATCCCGGTGATCGCCTCCGGCGGCATCACTAATCTGGAAGACGTCCGCGCCCTGTGCGCCGTGGCCGGTGACGGCATCATGGGCGCCATCACCGGCCGGGCCATCTACGAAGGCACGCTGGACTTTGCCGAAGGGCAAAGACTGGCGGATGAGCTGACACAGGAATGAACCACCAAGACGCCAAGACACCAAGGTTTTTAAATAAAGATTTTCTTTGTGTCTTGGTGGTGAAAGAGGTTTTATGGGGTTAGCGAAAAGAATCATACCTTGTCTGGATGTTGATAACGGCCGTGTCGTGAAGGGCGTGAAGTTTGTCGATATCCGTGACGCCGGTGACCCGGTGGAGATCGCCCGGCGCTATGACGCCGAGGGCGCCGATGAGATCACCTTTCTTGATATCACCGCCAGCTCCGATAACCGCGAGACCATGGTGCACGTGGTGGAAGAGGTCGCCAGTCAGGTGTTTATCCCGCTGACGGTCGGTGGTGGTATTCGTAAAGTCGAGGACATCCGCCGCATGTTGAATGCCGGGGCAGACAAGGTGGCGATCAATACCGCAGCGGTATTCAATCCGGAATTTGTCAAAGAAGCGGCCGAGAAATTCGGTTCACAATGTATCGTCGTCGCCATCGACGCCAAGCAGGTCAGCGACAATCCACCCAGGTGGGAGATCTTCACCCACGGCGGTCGCAAGCCGACCGGTATCGATGCCATCGAGTGGGCGAAGAAGATGGTCGGTTACGGCGCCGGTGAGATCCTGCTCACCAGTATGGACCGGGACGGCACCAAGATCGGCTTCGACCTGGCCCTGACCCGCGCCATCTCCGCAGCAGTACACGTACCGGTCATCGCCTCGGGCGGCGTCGGCAACCTGGACCATCTGTCGGAAGGCGTCACAAAAGGCGCCGCCGATGCGGTGCTGGCGGCGAGCATCTTCCACTTCGGTGAGTACACCATCGAAGAGGCCAAGCGCCACATGGCCAAGGCCGGTATTGAAGTAAGATTGTAAGAAACGAAATTGAACCGCCAAGGCGCCAAGTACGCCAAGAAGAAAATTTATTTAAAAAACTTGGCGTTCTTGGCGCCTTGGCGGTTAAAAGGTTTTAGCTATGAGTGAACAGTGGCTGGATGAGATCAAGTGGACGGACGATGGGCTGGTGCCGGTGATTGCCCAGGACCACCAGACCGGCGAGATCCTGATGTTTGCCTGGATGAACCGTGAGGCGCTGGCGCTGACGGTGCAGGAAAATCGGGCCATTTACTGGTCCCGCTCGCGTAACAAGCTGTGGCGCAAGGGCGAGGAATCCGGCCATGTGCAGCAACTAAAAGATATCCGCCTCGACTGCGACAACGACGTGGTGCTACTAAAGGTGGAACAAATCGGTGCTATCGCCTGTCATACCGGCCGACGTAGCTGTTTTTATCAGCAACTACAGGACGGCAAGTGGACCGCCGTAGAGCCGGTCATCAAAGACCCAAAGGATATTTATAAATGATCAACCGCCAAGACGCCAAGACTTCTGGAATTAAGAGCGTCAATTTGCGTTTTCTTGGCGTCCTTGGCGTCTTGGCGGTTTAAAAATATATTTATGAACGACATACTGACACAACTGGCCGAAGTACTGGAGCAGCGCAAAGGCGCGGCGCCGGACAGCTCGTATGTTGCCAAATTGTATGATAAGGGTCTGGATGCGATCCTGAAAAAGATCGGCGAGGAGGCCACCGAGACGGTGATGGCCGCCAAGGATGGAAACAAGCAACAGATCGTTTATGAAACCGCCGATCTGTGGTTTCACACCCTGGTGCTGCTGGCGCAACAGGGCCTGGGACCGGATGATGTATTGAATGAGCTGGCGCGGCGCTTTGGCATCTCGGGTATCGAGGAAAAGGCCAGTCGGAAAAAATAAACATCATCTACCCACTCCCTTTGGGAGAAGGCGGGGATTAAAATGACGGATTGTCTGTTTTGTAAGATCGTTGCCGGTGAGATCCCGGCCGACAAGGTGTACGAAGACGATCAGGTGTTGGTGTTCAAGGATATCAATCCACATGCCGAGGTGCACCTGCTGATGGTGCCCAGGCTGCATGTAGCCAGCCTTAATGAACTGACGACGCAGCACGATGGCGTCATCGCGCACATGATGCGCACCTTGCCGCAACTGGCCAGGCAACAGGGGTTAAAAGATGGTTTTCGGACTATCATTAACACCGGCAAGGGGGGTGGACAGGTGATCTTTCACCTGCATATGCATTTGCTGGGCGGCAAGAATCTGCCCGGTTTTGGTTAACGATTTGGAACGATTGGAGTAAACAAATGGGTATTAGCATCTGGCAATTATTAATCATTCTGGTCATCGTACTGCTGCTGTTTGGCGCCAAGCGCCTGCGCAATATCGGTTCGGACCTCGGTTCCGCCGTGAAGGGCTTTCGCTCTGCAATGAAGGATGAGGAGAGCAGCAAGATCGAGCAATCCGAAGGCAAGGTCATCGAAGGTGAAGTGACCAAGACAAAAGACAAGGTCTAGCTAACCAAGGGACGAGGGACGAGTCTCCAGGGTCGAGGAAAAGCATAATGTATGCAATGGCTTGTTTTATCGCCGGTATTAGTTTTCCTTCCTCCTTATCATTCGCTACTCGTTACTGGATGTAATCATGTTTGATATAGGCTTCTGGGAACTGGTGGTGATCGGTGTCGTCGCCCTGTTGGTGATCGGCCCTGACAAACTGCCCGATGTGGCGCGCACCGCCGGTAAGTGGATCGGCCGCACGCGGCGTTTTGTTGCGCAGGTCAAAACCGATATTGACCGGGAACTGAAACAGGACGAACTGCGCAAGGCCCTGGAGAGGGATGCCGGACTGGATGAGATCAAAAAGATCATGAACACGGAACGATTCAGTCTCGAAGACGAAGCCAGCAAACCGGACTATCAGGTACGGGCCATCCCCGACGAAGTAGAACAACAACTGCAAGTCAGCGCCGACGCAGAAAAAGAACATGACAAACCCAAAGCCTGAACCGACCAAGGAAGAGGTCGAACTGCCTTTTCTTGCCCACCTGGTTGAACTGCGTGACCGTCTGTTGCGCGTGGTGTTGGTGATTGGGCTGGTCTTTCTCGGTCTGTTCTCGTTTGCCAATGACCTCTATTCGCTGTTAGCCCAACCCCTGCTGTCGCATCTACCGGCAGGTGGCACGATGATCGCCACCGAGGTGGCCTCACCGTTTTTAACCCCGTTTAAACTAGCGATGGTGGTTTCGATCTTTATCGCGATTCCCTTTATTCTTTATCAGGCCTGGGCCTTTATCGCGCCGGGTCTGTACCGCAACGAAAAAATGCTCGCCCTGCCACTACTGGTCTCCAGCATCATCCTGTTCTATGCCGGCATGGCCTTCGCCTATTTTGTGGTGTTTCCGCTGGTGTTCAGTTTCCTCACCGGGACGGCCCCCAAAGGGGTGGCGGTGATGACTGACATTGCCAAGTATCTCGACTTTGTGCTGAAGATGTTCTTTGCCTTTGGCGTCGCCTTTGAAGTGCCCATCGCCACCATCATCCTGGTTGCGGCGGGCATCACGACACCGGACAGCCTGGCGGCCAAACGGCCCTATATCATCGTCGGCGCCTTTACGGTTGGCATGTTGCTGACCCCGCCCGATGTTATCTCCCAGACCCTGTTGGCCGTGCCGATGTGGATGTTATTTGAGGTCGGTCTGTTCTTCTCGCGCATTGTTGTGCGTAAACGCGCCGAGGCCGCAGCGGCTGAAGATGCGGCGCAAGATGAGGATCGTGAGTTGAGTGATGATGAAATGGAAGCCGAACTCGACAAGGCCATCGCGGATGAACGCGCCATGCTGGATCACACCGATGCGGCCGATGATGTTGCGGATGAAGGTAAGGATAAAAAATAGATCGGCTGGATTTTGGCTAAACAGCCTGTACTCAGTACAGTGCGGCTGCTTGCGCTAGTTCTCGTGAGTAATGGGTAAGGTAAAGTAAAAGCAACTGCCCTCACCTGCTGCACTATCGA
>JAHEDB010000320.1 GCA_024641465.1 Chromatiales bacterium
TATGGCGGTGATGGCGGCGCTGGAGTGTGTCGACTGGGTGGTGCCGTTTGCCGAGGATACCCCGGAGCAACTGATCTGTGCGGTCGGGCCGGATATCCTGGTCAAGGGCGGCGACTACCGGCCCGAGGATATCGCCGGCGGTCGTTGTGTTATCGAACGGGGTGGTGAGGTCCGGGTGCTGGATTATATCGCCGGTCACTCCACAACCGACATAATAAAAAATATTCTGGCAAAGTAGGCCGGGTTTTACATTTCGAAAGGTGGTTAGTTAAATGATTATTGTGACAGGCGGCGCGGGTTTTATCGGCAGCAATATCGTCAAGGCCCTGAATGATCGCGGTGAGACCGATATCCTGGTGGTGGATAATTTGAAGAACGGCACCAAGTTCAAGAATATCGCCGACTGTGAGATCGCCGATTACATGGACAAGGAAGAATTCATCGACCGGGTCGGGCAGGGTGACAGCTTTGCCAAAAAGGTCGATGCCATTTTCCACGAGGGGGCCTGCTCCGCCACCACCGAGTGGGATGGCAAGTTCATGATGCAGAACAACTATGACTACACTAAAGCGCTGCTGCACTACTGTCAGGAGCGCAAGATATCCTACCTGTACGCCTCGTCGGCCTCGGTCTATGGCGGCGGCTCGGTGTTTAAAGAGAGCCGGGAGTATGAAGAGCCATTAAATATGTATGCGTACTCCAAATTCCTGTTTGATCAGTATGTCCGGCGCCGGCAGTCTGAATTCAAGAGTCAGGTGGTGGGGTTTCGCTATTTCAATGTCTATGGGCCGCGTGAGCAACACAAGGGCAGCATGTCCAGCGTCGCCTTCCATGTGAATACCCAGATCCACGAGGCGGGCAAGGCCAAATTATTCGCCGGTTGTGATGGCTATGGCGACGGCGAGCAGCGCCGTGATTTCGTCTATGTCGGCGATGCCGTGGCGGTCAATCTGTGGTTCCTGGACAACCCGGGCAAGTCCGGTATTTTCAACCTGGGCACCGGCCGCAGCCAGACCTTCAGGGACGTCGCCAATGCGGTGATTGCCTATCATGGCAAGGGCCACATCGAGTACATCCCCTTCCCGGAGCACCTCAAGGGCCGCTACCAGAGCTTCACCGAGGCCGATATCAGCGCCCTGCGTAGCGCAGGCTATCAAGCCCCCTTCAAGACCGTGGAAGAGGGTGTGAGTGATTACATGGTCTGGCTAAATAAATAGCCTGAATAGTTAAAATAAAAAGGGAGAAAACCCCATTCCTGCAAAGGAACGCTTTCTGGTAGTTGGCCCGGCCTGGGTCGGTGACATGGTCATGGCCCAGAGCCTGTTCATGCAAGTAAAGGCCACGCGTCCAGATGCCCTGATCGACGTACTTGCCCCCTCCTGGTCATTGCCTATGCTGGCGCGCATGCCGGAGATAAATCAGGCTATCGAGGTGGCGATTGGTCATGGCCAATTTGGCCTGTTGCAACGTCTTAAAATCGGCCTGAGTCTGCGTAAGTACCATTACACTCAGGCCATCGTTTTGCCCCGCTCGTATAAGGCCGCTCTGATCCCCTTTTTCGCCGCTATCCCACAACGTACCGGTTATCGGGGGGAGATGCGTTATGGGGTGATCAATGATATTCGGTCATTGAACAAAACCATTTTGACCCAAACAGTGCAACGCTATGTGGCGTTGGGTTTAAATCACAATGTGGTATCAGCACCACAAACACCGTACCCCAGGCTTGATGTTGATAAAAAAAATCAACAAGAGCTGCTTTTAAAGTTCAAGTTATCCGCCCGCAAACCGATTATTTGTATGATGCCTGGTGCAGAGTATGGACCCGCCAAGCAATGGCCGATTGAAAAGTATGCCGAGTTGGCTGCTATAGTAGTAGAAAGGGGCTTTCAGGTCTGGATCATCGGTTCCGTTAAAGAGCAGGCCCTGGGTGACAAAATCGCAATGCAGCAACAAAATGACATCAGTAATCTGTGCGGCAAGACCAGCCTGGTCGAGGCCGTTGATCTAGTGGCCATGTCAGCATGGGTGGTTACAAATGATTCAGGCTTGATGCATGTGGCGTGTGCAACGGGACGCAAGGTTGTTGCGCTCTATGGTTCTTCGACACCCGCCTATACGCCGCCGCTGTCGAAAGATGCAAAGCATGTCTATCATGCGTTAGAATGTAGTCCTTGTTTTGAGCGGGCCTGCCCTCTGGGACACACAAGATGTTTGAATGAAATTTCAGTGGATGAGGTGCTGGAATGTATTACCCACCAGTAGAAACCGGTTTTTGGCGACAGCTTATATCGCAGCTTGAGAAAGTTGGCAGTGATAAACTTGTCTACTCTCTAGTATTTCTCTTGCCGATTTTTACCGTCACGGTGCGGCACTGGGTCAGCAATGTTTTCGGCCTGCTGTCAATAGTTTCACTGATTCTGCTTTACCTGCATCGCAACACGAAAGTTGAACTGGCCAGGGAAGAGAAAATTTTATTGTGGGGGTTTGCCGCCTATTTTGGTGTTTTTATTCTGACCTCGGTCGTGAATGGCTGGGGATCGGCGCAGACCCGGCATAGCGGTGTCGAGATCCGCTTTCTGATGTTTGTCCCCCTTTATATGGCCATCCGACAAATGGACAGTGCGGCCAAATGGTTGATCACCGGCTGTATATTTGGCGTAATTTTCACCGCCTATGATGGGGCGAGAGACGTCTTTGTTAACAATATCGATGTCTACACCGGGGTATACAGCCCGCTATTTTCCGGGCCTGTCATTGTGATAATGATTTCACTGCTGATCCCTTATTTTTATAATACGGGAGATAAAAAATGGATGAAGTTGTTTTTGCTGACGCTTGCCTGCATGGCCTTTTTTGTGGTGGCGCAGACCGGGGCCAGGAATGCCTATCTGGCGGTGGTGGTCCTGGGCCTGCTGTTTATTGCGCATCAGTACAAAGGGGTAAAAAGAGTTGTTCTGATAGGCGCGGTATTTATGTTCGCATACAGTTCGTATCTTTTTGTCCCTAAAGTACACGACCGGCTCAACACGGCATACAAAGAAACGACCGATTATTTTGCCTATACCAATCCAGCGACGTTTCAGGGTGCCCTGACCAGCGTCGGGACCAGGATGGAGATGTGGCGGGTGACGCCAATCTTTTTAAAGGATCATCCTGTGTTTGGTGTCAGTCGTGGCAATTACTCCGAGGGTGTCAAGAAATACATTAGTGCAGGTTTGGTACACCCCGATATTGGCCGCCACGGTCACCCGCATAATGTCTACAGCGAGGCGATTATTTCCAAAGGGCTGCTGGGTTTTATCGCATTATTGTGGATCATGGTTTACCCCCTGGTCATATTGGTCAGGGACTATCGACGAAACATGCGCTCGGCATTCTATGGCATTGTTTTAATTAGCGCCTACATGGTTATGTCCCTGACGGATGCCTCTACGCTCATCAAAGGTAATTATTCTTCGATTTACATCCTGTTTTTGGCCGTCCTGTTTTCGTATCACTTCCAGCAAAAAGCAAAACAATCATAGTTATTTGCTACATCGCTGCGGGACCGGCATGCCTGTTTTCCGTGTGTACAGATAGTCAGCCAAGAAACTGCTGACTGATCCGGGTTGCCACTTCAGTGATATCGATCTGACCCATATCTTCCTGTTCAGCCTCTTGTGGTGGCGCAAAGGCCAGGCGTTTATCCTCGCTGTTGAGGGTCTGCCAGCGCAGGGCGGTGGCCGAGCGCCGACGCGGATAGAAGGC
>JAHEDB010000321.1 GCA_024641465.1 Chromatiales bacterium
TCACGGCCTCCAGCAAATCCTGCATTTTGACAGGTTTAGGCATCAGTCGTGCGATACCGTTATCGCGCGCAATATCATCATTGATTATTTCGCTATAGCCGGTGCAGAGGATAATGGGTAATTCCGGTCGTAGTTGCAGCATGCTGCGCGATATGTCCAGGCCGGAGAGACCGGGCATGGTCATGTCGGTGATAAGAATGTCGAAATTGTCAGGATTCTTCTTATAGTCAGCCAGGGCTGACACGGGGTCATGGTAGGTCGTAACAACGGCGCCTCTGGAACTGAAAATATCTTTTAGCAGCTTGAGGATGGATGTCTCGTCATCGACTATCAGAACTTTAAGGCCCTGCATAAGTTTGTGGTTTGATTTACCAGGAGTGGATCGTGGCGGCTTAGTGTCGGGGAATGTGTCTGCGTCAGCGCTGGGTAAATATATGCTGATGCTGGCGCCGGTTTGGGATTGTTTCGAGACGGTGATGTGCCCCCCGGCCGCATGGATAATACCGTGCACGACGGACAGGCCCATGCCGGTGCCTTTACCAGGCTCCTTGGTTGTAAAAAAGGGGTCAAAAATGTTGCTGAGGATATCGGGCGCAATACCATTGCCGGTATCGCTTATCGTGATGACGCAATAGCGGCCATGAAAGTCGGTATGACAGGAGCTGCACACGGTTTTGGTGCTGTCATTTCGCTGGTGAATAACGATGCTGCCATGGCCGATGGTGTTGATGGCGTCGCGGGAATTTATCGCCAGGTTGAGCAATACCTGATGCAACTGCACAGCCTGTATGTGACTAAGTGCGGTGTCACTCTCAATGTTACTGGTTATGTTGATACTGCTTGGAAGAGTTGCTCGCAGGAAATGGATTACTTCCTGTATAACCGGTTTTATCGGAATAGCGGCGGGGATATTATCTTGCTGTGGGTTGCCCTTACGGCTGAACAACAGCATTTGAGCAATCACCTCCCTGGCCCGATCGCTTGAAGTAAGTACCTGCTTGATGTAACCGAGGCATTTTTCCTTTTGTAGTGTGGCTGCCTGGAGTTGATCCTGGAGTAACTCACTATACCCCATTATCGCGCCAAGAATATTGTTAAAGTCATGCGCCAGGCCACCACTGAGCTGGCCAATGGTTTCCATTTTTCTGGCCTGCTCAAGTTGTTGTCGTAAGCGGTTAGATTCAGCCTCGGCCTTTTTACGTTCGGTCAGATCTTCCAGGAATGAAACAAAGTATTCGTTGTCTGGGGAATCATCCTGGGAGAAATGAAAATTCACCTCAACCGGTATAATCCGTCCATCTTTACACCGCTGGGTAGTTTCAACCCGGCCTGGCTGAAGTGTGCGCAGGGGGCGAATGAGTTCTTCAAATTGGTTAGCGGGAAAGTTTGGGTCAATATCAGATACACTCTTAGTGAGCATTTCTTCCCGGCTATACCCCAACATCTTACTCGCCGCTTCATTGACGTAGGTGAATTTACCAGTGATGTCGAGGATATGAATGCCGATACCAACCTGGTCCATGGCAAACTGTATTTGAGTCAGGCTGTCATGGGTCGCCATTAATTCAGTTTCGGCCTGCTTGCGTTGAGTGATGTCGCGCATGGCACCCATCGAGCGTATGACTTTATTGTCCGCATCGCGTATCAGTGAGACATGGTCGTCAATATGAGAGTAAGAGCCGTCCTTACATCTGAAGCGGTATTCATAATTGCAAACAAGTTCTTCGGTCTTTATGGCGGTGTTGAAGGTTTGTAATACCCTGTCCTTGTCGTCAGGGTGGAGGCGCTCGGTCCACCAGTCGATGCCCGGCTGTATTTCGGCGGCGGTATAACCGAAGGCGCGTTCAAAACCAATGCTCCGCTCTACTGTATTATTTGTCATATCCCAGTTCCAGATACAGTCACCGGTGGAATGCATGAAAATGAGCATGTATTGTTGTTGCCGGAGGAGGGAAAGCTCTAGTTGTTTGTTCTGTGTAATATCCCAGCTTATTCCCAGTACGCCGGTGACCTCACCGTTGGCGTTCTGTACCGGGCATTTAATGGTCTGAATATAGTGCGTTTGTCCGTCGATGGTTACTTGTTCTTCTGCCTGGAGGGTGCGATTTTCACGCAAGACTCGCTGGTCAGATTCATTACAGTTGGCGGCATTGTCAGGGTGTAATTCAAAAGCATTTTTGCCGGTTATTTGTTCCGGGCTGATGCCCATCTCGTCGGCATAGCTTTTGTTACACGAGATATAATTTAGATTTTTGTCCTTGGTGAATATGTTTACCGGTAGATTGTCAACCAGAGAACGGTATTTTCGTTCGCTCTCTGCAAGCCGATATTGCACCTGTTTAATTTTTCTCAAATACACCAGCAGGGCGAGCAAGATACACAGCAAAACAGATGCCGTAGCGGTGACGCCAATGACCAGATAAAGCTGCGATTGGCTATATCCGGCAAACGGTGTTTTACCAAACCACTGATCATGGATGCGTTGATATGTGCCGTCTTGTTTTATTGCCGTGATAGCCGTGTTGAGCCTTGTTACGAGCGCCAAGTTGCCTTTTTTAGTGACCATCGACCAGTGCAAATGTCGAACCGGAGGACCGGCTATTTTGATATGGTCAGACAGATTCATGTGTTGGGCAAGATAGATGATGATTTCTTTGGGATAGACAAGGGCATCAACATCGTGATTGACCAACGCGATCAGACCTTCCTGCGGAGTATTGACAATATAGCAGTTAATATCCGGCATCGTTTGCAGGTACAAATGAGAAATGTGCTGGTTGATGCAGGCAACACGTTTTGATCGCAGTGAATCGAACGAGTGGATTGTCAGGTTATCGGCGGAGGTAAATACCACCTCGTCCATTTCTAGAATGGGTAAGGAGAACTCGAGGATACGGGCTCTTTCGGGGGTGTAGCCGGTATCATGAATCAGTTGTGCCTTGTCCTGCTGCAACCAGTCCATGACCTGGACCCATCTCGAGCTGTGTATATACTCCACTTGCATGTTTAAACGCCGCGCCACTTCGGTGGATATGTCATGCGCAAAGCCGCTTAGCGTACCATTTCTGGCGAGAACATTGATCGGCGGGAAGTTGTTGCTGGCGGCTATGATGAGCTTATCGGTCTGGCTGTTTTTGACTGTATTTGCAGCCGGATCAATGGCTACTGAGATTGCAGGTATCCCCAGGCAAAAAACAATGATTGCCTTGAATAGCAGTATGTATAGTGTTTTTTGAATAAGCATTTATATATCGATAGATACTTATACGCAGGTTTGTTTTATCTGTTGTTGTTTTAATCAGCCGATGTTGAGGCAGGCAGTTAATGATTATAACGGCAGGTCGATTAAAGGGAATGGAATTAAGTTTTAAAAATGCACCAAAATAGTGCGGAGAGTGGGGTTTTGGTGGGAATTACCTGCCACTGTTTATCCATCACGCAGATTTGGCTGTGTTACCAACAACAATTTACTGGTTACATGCCTGATCCTGGCATTGGTTAATCTCGATCGTGATATGGGCGAGCCGGTCAAACCCGTGTAACAGATCTCTGTAGTGCCCGGTCGGTCGTAGATTGTGGGTGACGATGGAGATGATCGCGGCATAGTGATTGGCGCCGACCTTCCAGATGTGAAAATCCGCAATGCGATTGTCCGCATCGCTCTCGATGGCCTGTTTCACGGCCGATAAATAATCCTGCTCGATACTCTCGTCGAGCAGGATCGGTCCGGTCTGTTTGATCAGGC
>JAHEDB010000322.1 GCA_024641465.1 Chromatiales bacterium
GAGCGGCAAGCTCGAGGAAATGCTCGAACGGGCCTCGACCAACCAGGAGCGGGAACTGGAAACCACCATCGCCATGTTGATGGGTATGCTGGAACCGCTGTTGATCCTCGCCATGGGCGGGGTAGTGTTGATCATCGTGCTGGCTATTCTGTTGCCGATTTTCGATCTCAATCAGTTAGTAAAATAATTATCGGCCTGTTTAAATATTAGTGAGCAAGGTCTGTTTTTTTCTTGTCGTCCTGTTTTATATTAACCCGATGCATTTGTTTAAAATCTATTCAGGCTTTTATAAAAGGGTAGCGGAGGAAAATATGGAAAGCTTATCAAAACTAAGGATCAATTGGCTGATTTTCATTTCGATATTGCTGGTCTCATGTGGTGGGGGCGGAGGTGATAACGGCCCGGCAGGCATCACTTATACAGGCAATACAAATCAGGCGTTGCTAACGGCGGATAATGATGATGTCTTTGGGACGACAATGCTGGAAGGTAGTGCGGCAAACAAGAATTCTACGCCATTTTTTTCCATTAACAGTAATACCTCATCCTCTTCCAAAACCCATCTTGGCTTGCTTGAAGCCCTCAGCCAGCAGTTTCAGCAAGATATTGAGCGCGCAGGTTTGGCCCAACAAACCTCTGCACTTGCCGCCGTAGCCGGTGTCCCTGATCAGCCTGGCACGTGCGGTGGCACGATGTCATTTAACGGCAATGAGAATTCCGGCAGTGTGGTCTATAGCAATTACTGTGTCGGTTTCGGATCCTTTCAAATGACCTTGAATGGAACTATGAGTTATACATTTGAGGTGAACGGGGCTAACTACCGTGCGACACTGACTTATTCGGGGTTCACCGTTACGACCAAGTCCGGTTCGGATACCTGGACGCAAACCGCTTCGGGTAGCATGACCATCGTCAGTCAAGACGGCGTGATAAGTGTAACTTACTCCAGCCTGTTTGAACGTGATGGTAAGGTGTACAAAATAGAAAATCTGACGCTCAAAGGCGGTCATATTAAAGGTACGCTGTATCATCCTGATTTCGGATTTGTGGAAATCGATACCAAGCTCTCAGATCTCTTTTTATTACAACCCAACGGTGAATATTGTGGTGGGACTTTGCAGATTGTCGGGGTTGATGGCAGTGGCCAATCCGTTTCAGCCACGATGAGTGTTGAAAATGATTGTTCGAGCTATACGATTACATACAAGTCACAGTCAGAGACGGTTGTCTGGCATTAGCATGGCAAGATTGCCACAAACCAAGAATTGAGTATTTGTTATAAAAACGGGCCAGACGGCCCGTTTTTTTATTGCCAAACTGTGGTTCATGATTGGTTGTTATTCAACCAGTCTGGATGCCCCCTGTTATCGCCAGAAACCCTACCAGCCAGCCTTATTTCAAATCGGTAGTACCCATCATGAATAAATCTGGCAGTTTCATTGTCATAGTTGTCCCTCGTGATGATATGACATGGATTCATCCCCTATGTCTGTTAGGATATGTCATTAAAAATGAATAGAATGATATGGATTTGACACAAAAAGGTAACTGCATGAGAACAATACCCACTATCAACAAATCAGCCGGTTTTACCCTTATTGAAATTATGGTCGTGGTGGTCATCCTGGCCATCCTGGCGGCGACGGTGGTGCCGAAGATCATGGACCGTCCGCAGGAGGCGCGCATTACCAAGGCCAAGCAGGATGTGCGGGCCATGGAGGCGGCGCTGGACCTCTACAAGCTGGACAACTTTGCCTATCCCACTACCGAGCAGGGCCTGGAGTCGCTGGTTACCAAGCCCAGTGGCACCCCCGAACCCAAGCGTTATCGCGATGGCGGATATATCAAGAGCCTGCAACAGGACCCGTGGGGCAATCCCTATCAATACCTGCGTCCCGGTGAGCATGGCGAGGCCGATATCTTCTCCCTCGGCCCGGACCAGCAGCCCAGCGAGGATGATATCGGCAACTGGAATCTCGACAAGTAACCCATCCCCTTGAAGTTCCGTCCCACCCACACCCGCTGCCGCGGCTTCACCCTGCTGGAGCTGATGGTGGTGCTGGTGCTGATGGGCATCATCCTCAGCATGACCACCTTGACGGTGGGCGATGGCGGCAAATATCGCGCCCTGGAAGAAGAGGCCCAGCGCCTCACGACCCTGATCGGCATGGCCCGGGAAGAGGTCATCCTCGGTTCACAGGAATGGCGGATTGCCTTTAAGCAGGATGGCTACAGCTTTGAGCGGTTCAAGGAACTGAAGGCCTTGCTCCCGGTGGATAAAAAGGATCCACCCAAGTCCAAGGAGGAGGATAAGGGAACCAGCAAGGACAAATGGGTTCCAATTGAAAACAAGATCTTCCGCGCCCGTGACTTAGCGGGCTATCGCCTGTCGATCATTATCGAAGACGAAGACTATACGTCCAGCGAGGAAGGTGAAGAGGCGGTGGCGGAAGATATCATCGGGCTGGTGAATATTTATTACAGCGGTGAGATGACGCGGTTTGAGCTGACCATCGAGCAGGAAGACGGCGAAGACAAGTTCACCCTCAAGGCCAATGAATTTGGTGAACTGGACCTGAAGAGTTCGAGAGACAAGGAGCTATGAAAAAAACCATCTCGGGATTTACCCTGCTGGAAGTGCTGGTCGCGCTGGCGGTGGCGGGCATCGGTCTGGCCGGGGTGATCAAGGTCGCCGGGGGTAATGCCTATAATGCGCAATACCTGCAGGAAAAGACCCTGGCGCAGTGGGTGGCGATGAACCGGATTGCCGAGATCAGGGTCAAACACGAATTCCCCGCCATTGGCAGTCAGAAGGGCGATGCCGAACTGGCCGGTCGCAAGTGGTACTGGCAGCAGGAGACCAAGGCCGCGCCCTTTCCCATTCCCGGTATCGCGCAAAAACTGCGGCAGGTTGAAATCAATATTTATACCGAGGATTCAAACAAGGCCTCCTCCCTTGCCACCCTGACCACCTTTATCGCCAGTCCGCAGTGATTATCATGAAGCGGACAGCAAACACAGGTTTTACGCTGTTGGAATTACTGGTCGCCATCGCGGTGTTTGCCGTGCTGGCGATCATGTCTTATGGCACCCTGAGCAATGTGTTGCAGGCGCAGTCGCAGACCCGCGAGGCGGCGCAGGAGCTAACGCGTATTCAGCAGGCCATCCTGCATATCGAACGGGATCTGTTGCAGATCGTGGTTCGACCGATTCGGGATGAGAATGGCGAGCCCATGCCTGCCATGATGGGCGCCGAACTGGGTCATTACCGCCTCGAGTTTACCCGCACCGGTCACCCCAACCCCAATAATGCCGCGCGCAGTTATTTACAACGCATTACCTATGCGATGCCGGAGGATGAGGAACACAAACTCTATCGCTATGTCTGGCCCAGTCTGGATCGCGGCGGGGTACAGGAACCGCATAAACTCCTGCTGCTCGACGATGTGGAGGAAATGCGGGTGCGTTTTTATGACAATCAGGGTGAGGAACATCCCGGTTGGCCACCACTGGACAATCAGCAGACCGGCTCGACAAACCTGACCGCCATGCCGAAGGCCATCAAGGTGGTATTGAAACTGAAGGGGTTGGGTGAGATCTGGCGTTTGCTGGAAATGCCCGGGGTGTGACGGTGCATGATGAATAACCGACAAACAGGTATTGCGCTGATTACCGTCCTGCTGGTGCTGTCGCTGGCGACGGTCGCCGCGGTGTCCATGACCAG
>JAHEDB010000323.1 GCA_024641465.1 Chromatiales bacterium
CTCGTAGCCGACGATCCGTTTACTCGCCGCACCTTCCGCCGCCGCTTGCATGGCGGCGATGACGTAAGGCGAGCCGATGCGGGTCCGTAGCACTTCTTCAAATCGACCACACTTTTCCACCGCGCTATTGCTGCTGACCGGGGTGGCAATGATATCGGCCTTCAGGTAATCGGCCGCCAGGATACCGACGATATCGCCACGCAACCATTCACCCTGTTCATTAGAGATCAACGGTCGATCCCCATCGCCATCGGCCGAGACCAGGGCATCAAATTTGTATTCCTGACTCCATTGCCTGGCCAGTCGTACGTCTTCATCACGCACGGCCTCGGTATCGACCGGGATGAAGGTCTCGCTATGGCCGAGTTTTTTCACCTCGGCGCCCAACTTGATCAGCACATCGTATAATGCCTGGCGTAATACACTGGAGTGTTCATACAGGCCAATCTTCATACCCTTGAGACAATTCGCAGGAAAGAATTCTGTATAGCGCCGAATGTATAGCGCATAGGCACGGCCATCGGGCACAGGTAACGTGTGCTCACCGGTAAAACCGCCTTGCTCGTTGAATTTGTTGGCCGGTAACTCAACGTTCTGACGGCGGATCCCTTCCTCATCTTGTTTGAGAATCTCTCCACTGGGTTTGTTGAACTTGATCCCGTTGCGATCGTCGGGGATGTGGCTGCCGGTCACCATAATGCTGGGGATGCCGTTCGTTATTCCATAACTTGCCACGGCAGGGGTGGCGATGGCGCCGCAATTAATAACCTGGTAGCCGGCATCGTCAATCGCGACGGCGACCGCCGCCATGATGCGGGGTGAGCTGGGGCGAAAATCACCGGCCAGGGCAATGTCAGCGCCGGTACAGATGTCACCGATCTGCTCCAGGTGTTGGATAAAGGCCCGGGTATAGGCATAACAAACATGGTCCGTCATGTCTTCGACCTTGCCGCGCGCACCGCTGGTACCAAAGCCTACGCCGCTCAAGGTCATCAAGTCACTGATGAGTACCGTTTGTCTTGCCATTGCCGTCTCCTGTGAAGCATTTCAATAAGATATATGTTCTCTGAGGTGTGATGATACAAGATATCTGGGACATAACACAGTTTCGACTAATATCCCGGCAACGGGGTAAATAACAACATAGAGCATGACTGGTAAAACAACGGGCGAGAGCTATTGTTACTAATACAAATCTACCCGGATTTTTATATTAAATAGAGCGATCCCAGTTTGTTATTAAATCACCACGACGAACCCGAATTGTTCTAACCAGGTAAGCCCGATTTACACAGGAGACTTCTATGTATTTATTATCAAACAGGATATGTCATTTATTCACCCTGCTCTTGCTTGGCGTCGTCCTGCCACAGACCGTCCTGTCTGAGGAACAGAAGGTGGGTATCGTGATCATGCACGGAAAAGGAGGCAGCCCGAACAGACTGGTGGATGGTCTCGCCAACGAGTTGGCGGGTAAGGGCTTGCTGGTCGCCAATATCGAAATGCCATGGTCGGGCGACCGGCATTACGATGTCTCGGTCAGTGATGCCGAGCATGAGGTCGAAACGGCCCTGACCAAGCTGCGCAGCAAGGGTGCCACAAAAGTCTTTGTCGCCGGGCACAGTCAGGGCGGCGCCTTTGCGCTGCATTTTGCCGGCAAACACCGCGCCGATGGGATCATCTGCATCGCGCCGGGCGGCAATGTCGGCAATAAGCTGTTTCGCGACAATCTGGGGGAGGCCGTCAGCCGCGCCAGACAACTGGTGGCCGAGGGCAAGGGAAACGAACGGGTCAATCTGGAAGACTTTGAAGGCAAGCGGGGAACATTTGCCGTCCTCACCACACCGACTGTCTACCTCACCTGGTTTGACCCGGACGGGGCGATGAACATGCAACGTGCCGCCGAGGCCGTCGACCCGTCCAATCCGATCCTGTGGCTGGTCGCCACACGCGACTATCCCGGCTTGCGCAAGACCAACATCCCCATGTTCAACACCTTACCCAAAAACCCTCATACACGCATGTTCGAACCCGATGCGGATCACAGGGGCGCCCCGACCGCCTCGGCGGATGAGATCATGCGCTGGATAGGGGAAGTGATCGTTGCCAAGCGGTAATAGATAAAGGTGTCGGTGACACAGTAAAAATAGTTTCATTCGTCACCGACCCTTATATTTTTGTCATTCAACGCGTGTCGTTAACAATAATTTTCTTGATCTGACTAATTGCTAATGTGCTTCCCTTCCAATTAAACTGCCAGACAACGTATCGATAATTTACAAGCCAACGTTGCAATACAAACGGCTGACAATAACAACCAATGGATGGATGGAAACGATGCAAGCGCTGAAGAAAGGCTCATACCAGATCGACCCCGGCGAATTTTACGGCACCCCGAAAGAGGTCTGGGGATTCAGGACCCGCGCCTCAGCGTCGAGTCCGCGCAGCCTCGCCAAAGATATGCTCTCGACCAATCATGCCTTGCTCGGTATTGACACAAAGCTGCGCGACCTGAAGATCAGCAGGACGATTCAAAGTGTCGGCGCGAAACACCTTATTTTCCAGCAACAACACCTGGGCAAACGTATTCACCGCGCCTATGTGACCGTGCACATGGATAACCACGGGCGTATTTACCTGGTGAAAAACCGGGCGGTGCCGCAGGATAAATTACCGCAAGACCCGTCGTTCACCCTCAGCCAGGCCCAGGCCGAGGCCCACGCCAAACGAATCCTGCCCAACAAGGCCAAAAAATTAACCGTCGCCGATGCAGAGCAGATGTGGTTTCCCGATCAAAAAACCATCACACCCGCCTGGCGTATCCGACTCACCGTGCACCAACCACGCGCCGAATGGACCATCTTTATCAACGCCAATACCGGCGCGGTATTGAGTCGTTATGACAATCTGTCCCTCGCACCCCGCGGCCGTGGCCGGGTCTTTAACCCCAGCCCGGTCACCACCCTTGGCAACCATACGGCGTTGTTAACCGAAGACCGCACCTATAAAAAAGTCCCCGATGCGGCCTATCAAGAGGTTGTCATTCGCGACCTCGATGACTCGGGTTATCTGGTCGGCAAACGGGTATCCACCCAGGCGACCAAAAAACCGTGGCTGCAACGCAAGGATCACGACTACCGGATCCATTCGACACAATCTGGCTTCGAACAGGTGATGACCTATCACCATATCAATGAGGCGGTCCGCTATCTGGAGAGTCTGGGGTATAAGGGCAAAAAGGCGATCTTCAGGCAAGCGGTACAGGTCAATGCCACGGGCACGACCGATGACCAGTCATGGTACAGCCCGCATGAAAAACAACTCACCTTCGGCACCGGTTTCATCGATGATGCCGAAGACGGCGAAACGATCCTGCACGAGCTCGGCCACGCCATCCAGGATGCCATTTGCCCTAACTTTGGCCAGTCATACGAGGCGGCCGCCATCGGTGAAGGGTTTGGCGATTACTTTGCAGCCAGTTTCTTTGCCGAATTCAAACCAAAAAAATACCAGCACTGTGTCATGACCTGGGATGGCCTGCTGATCGGGCTCGACGAGGGCCTCGACCCACCCTGCCTACGGCAGTTGAAGAACAAACTCACCTATCAGGATTTTGTCGCCAAAGATGAACTGGAACATAGCAATGGCGAAATCTGGTCCGCCGCCCTGTGGGATATTCGTCACAAACTCGGCCGTGATGTCAGCGACAGGATCATAATTG
>JAHEDB010000324.1 GCA_024641465.1 Chromatiales bacterium
GGCGGGGTGGTGGGGGCGATGGTGATCGTCATGCTGATCATGTTCCTGCTCGGCTTCATCCTCGACTTCATCGAGATCACCTTCGTGGTGGTGCCCATCGTCGCGCCGATCCTGCTGACCATGGGCCTCGACCCGGTCTGGCTCGGGATCATGATGGCCATCAACCTGCAAACCTCCTTCCTCACGCCGCCATTTGGGTTTGCGCTGTTTTATCTGCGCGGCGTAGCGCCGGGCAGTGTCACCACCATGCAACTCTATAGGGGTGTGGTGCCCTTCATTGTGATTCAGTTGCTGACCCTGGTGCTGCTGTCGATCTGGCCGGGGCTGGCGACGTGGCTGCCCGGGGTCATATACGGTCCCTGAGCATCACTCCGGCTAAACCGGGATCATTCGGCAAATTTGAATCCGTAATAAGGACCGTGCATCCCGACATAAACATAGTTGCCAAAGCGTTGGCCATTCTCCGGCACCGGCAACTTTAGATCATGCATATCCAGCGCCGTCAGAATGAGGTGACTGCGTTTATCCTCACCGGCAAGTGTAAAAAAATCCTCCAGACGGATCTGACCCTGGCTCGCGCGAACCAGATAGGGGTAAACAGTCTGGATGGTATAGTTGTCTATCTCGTCAAACACGAAGGTCAGGGGTGCAACGATCCTCTCCCCACCTTTCAAGCCCATTGACTGACTGACCTGGTGATGCGTTTCGGCCAGGGCAGGTGTGCGCTTCTGATAAAGCAAAAATGTCTCACCCCACTGCGTGAGGATAAACAGACTGAACAGGATGGAAAACGCCCACTGTCTGGCTCGAGACTGGGTGAAGATCCGCTCATACAGCGCCGCGATCAATAAAAAGGCGTACGGGGCATGGTAGACCAGGTACAGGCTCTTCGCCCCAGGTGACACCAGGGCGAGACTAATGGCGACGAGGATAAAATAATAAAAAATGATACGCAGATTTTCATCCTCGAATATAAACCGTCGCTGGGTCCAGAACACGAACATCAGCAACAGGCTATAACTCGCATCCGAGCCCTTGTGAAAATACGACCGGTAACTCGATAAAAATTTTAAAATCGAACCCCACAGGCTGAAATCCTTTTCCGACAGGGCCGGGCTGCTCCGCAGCTGGAAGTAATATACCCGCAACATATCCAGGCTGCGAAACTCGACAAAATACAGCATCGAGACGACAAAGGCGGCGACTGAAAAATACACCAGCAGCCGGAAGTTTTTTGTCAGCAACAACAGCATCCCGCCGGCAAACACAAACACCACGCCATTCAGATGCGTCAGCACACAGGCCCCGGCCAGCAGACCGGAGAGAATGGCCTTGCCACGCTCGCCGGACTTCAGCGCCGAGTGCAGCATAAAAAACGAGCCAAAGCCCAGCGTCATGATCGTAATATCCGGGCGATAGTTAAATGACAGCTTGACTATCAGGGCATAGGCCAGGATCAGAAAAAAATAAAACCGATACTGAACCTCGTCTTTTAAAATATCGTATCGCTTGAGATAGACATGGCTCATGTACATAAAAAACAAAAAATACACCAGCAGAATGGCCTTGAATATATAGGTTGACCAGCCAAATAATTTATAGACCAGCGCCCCTTGCCAGACGTGCAGACGATGATAGGCCAGATGCCGGGTCTGATGATTATTCATGCCGTAAAACATCTCAGACCGGACATGGCCGTCTTTTACCAGCCAGTAGGCCTCTTCGGCAAACCAGGCGTCATCGGTACCGGTCTCACGCTGCCACATACTCAACAGGGCAATTGCAATACTGATCAGTAATAAAATTGTCAGCTTGTTTTTGTTTGTCAGAAGCTCAGCCATGCTTTCCCACCAGATACCATCAAAGAGACAGACGTTTGAAGATTTTTTCCGGGATTAATTTGATGATCAGCATGATATAGCGCCAGAAAAACGGCAAATAGACGACATCTCTCTTATTGTGAATGGCCTGCTCAATCCCCTTGGCGATGGCCTCCGGGCTCACCCATAACAGACCTTTTTTAAAGTCTCTGGTCATCGGGGTATCGACAAAACCCGGCTTGATCGTCAACACCTGAACGCCGTGCCGGTCGAGCCGGTTACGCAAGCCCTGCATAAAGATCGTCAGCGCCGCCTTGGCCGTACCGTATACATAGTTGCTCTGCCTGCCGCGATCCCCGGCCACCGACGAGATCACCGCCAGACAGCCGGAACCCTGCGCCTCCAGCGTATTGGCCAATAGCGTCAACAGCGAGATCACGCTCAGGCAATTGGTATTCAGCTCCTGCAAGGTCAGTTTGACATCGGCCTCACAGGCCGGCTGGTCACCCAGGCTGCCATAGGCAATTAGCACGATGTCGATGCGGCCCAGTTTCTCGGCCACCGCCCGGATCAACCCCGGGTGGCCATTCATGTCACTCAGGTCCAGGGCATTGCTGATGACCTTTTCCGCGCCGCGCACCTGTAGGTCGGCACTGACGCTGGCCAGCCGGGTATGGTTACGCGCCACCAGATAAAACCGATTGCCCTGTGCCGCGTATCGTTGCGCCACCTTCTCCGCAATGGCCGACGTTGCGCCCAGTATAAGAATATTTTTCATAATTATTGCTTTTTACCCGTAGGGTTGACCCGCCGCCAGAAGCTCGAGGAAAAATGCGGGTCGATATAGCGGCTGAAATTTTTCCATGCGGGGAAGTATAGTGCAAATGCCGCAGCCGACATACGCGCATCCTTGGCGGGATACACGGCGCCACCGGCCTGTGTGGTAATCTCATCGAGTGCGTCGAGCAGTTTGAAGGTCTTCGCGCCGCGATTGGCCATATCCAGCGCCAGGGTCATGCCCGACCGCGGGAAGGACAATAGACCCGGCGCAGGATTATCGCCAAACTTTTTTAGGACACTCAAAAACGAGGCCTGGCCGCTGCTCGCGATGGTCTCAAGCATTCGGCTCAGGGTCGCCTCGGCCTGCCCCACAGGAATCACGCACTGGTACTGGAAAAACCCGCGTTTACCATACATGCGGTTCCAGTGGGCAATCTTGTCCAGCGGATAAAAATAGCCATCGTAATGGACCCGCGAAACGGCTGCGCGCGGCTTGTGGTAATACACTTGATTAAAGGCACTGACGGTCAAATGATTGAGCAGCACACCGGGGGCATCCACTGGCATGCTGATCGCGGGCTCATCAATCGTGTGTAGGATCGGTTTTTCCGCCTCGACATGATTACCTGCCATATACAGGCCACGCCCCAGCTTGCGGCCCCGCGCCAGACAATCGATCCACGCCACCGTGTATTCCCAGTCCGCCTCGATAGTATTATTTAATTCAAAAAATTCTGTCAGGTGGCCGAAGCGATACAGACGCTGCTCAATCAGATCGCTGCGGATCGGTTTGAGCCTGATTTCCACCCAGGTGATCAACCCCGTCAGACCAAGCCCGCCGATGCTGGCCCGAAACCAGTCACTGTTCTGTTCCGGCGTACATAGCAGGCGCTCACCATCCGAACGCAACAGTTCAAACGCGGTGACATGGCAGCCAAAACTGCCGGCGCGGTGATGATTCTTGCCATGCACATCGTTGGCCACGGCGCCACCGAGCGAAACGAACTTGGTGCCCGGCGTCACGCTCAGAAACCAGCCCCGCGGCAGCACCAGCGCCAGCACCTGCGCCAGCGTCACCCCGGCCTCGGCGCGCAGGATACCCTTCTCTTGGT
>JAHEDB010000325.1 GCA_024641465.1 Chromatiales bacterium
CCCTTCACCACGGGCGGCCTCCGAGATCAACATGCCCTTGCCGGCAATGCCGGTGGGATGAAACTGGAAGAACTCCATATCCTGCAGGGGCACCCCGGCGCGCAGGGCCATGGCCAGGCCGTCACCGGTATTGATGTGGGCGTTGGTATTGGTGCGAAATAACTGCCCCGCCCCACCAGTAGCCAGCAAGGTCGTCTTGGCTTCGATTAATAAAGGTTCGCCGGTCTCGATCTCCAGCACCACCGCGCCAAGTACAAAGCCTTCTTCGTCCTTCACCAGATCGATGGCGAAAAACTCATCAAAGAAATGGGTCTTGGCGCGAATATTCTGCTGATAGAGGGAATGCAGGATCGCGTGGCCGGTCCGATCCGCAGCGGCACAGGTCCGGGCGGCCTGCTCACCACCGAAATTCTGGCTCTGACCACCGAATGGGCGTTGATAGATATTGCCGTTGTCCATGCGACTGAACGGCACACCGGCGTGTTCCAGTTCGATCACGGTCTTGGCGGCGGCCCGGCACATGTATTCGATGGCGTCCTGGTCGCCCAGATAGTCACTGCCCTTGACGGTGTCGTACATGTGCCAATGCCAGTTATCAGGGGACACATTGGCCAGGGCGGCATTCATGCCCCCCTGCGCAGCAACCGTGTGCGAACGGGTCGGAAAGACCTTGGATACCACGGCCACGCTGGCATCGGCCTGAGCCAGCTGCAAGGCGGCACGCAAGCCCCCGCCACCGGCGCCGATCACCAGGGTATCGAATTTACGCTTGGCAAGAGTCATAGCTGTACCACCGAAAAAAGCGCCATAAACACCCAGATGGCCAATACCACCTGCATAGTGGTAACCAACACCATCAGGATAAAACGGGTGGGTAAATGATGGACATAATCCACAAAGATATCCCTGACGCCAACCCAGGCGTGGGCGAGCAATACAAAGATAAACAACTGGGTAAAAATATTAATCAGCGGCTGGGCGAACAGTGCCCGCCAACTGGCAAAATCCACTGGTGCATGAGTAGCCAGCCAGGTGATGGCCACGATAACAAACACCGCCATGTAGGCCGCCGACAGACGTTGCAGCAACCAGGAACGTAGACCCTGCGCACGCCAGCTCATGCCAGCAACCACTTCATGGTGAGGAGCGATAAAACCAGACCGAATACCGTGACCAGCATCGCGGTCAGGTTTGCACCCTTTTTGTCTACACCGATATCAAAATCCAGGAACAGGTAACGGATCCCCGCCAGCAAATGGTGCACGCCAGACCAGATCAGTATCAAAAAACACAATTTGACGAATAACGAATCCAGCCACTGGCCAGCCAGGGCATAGCCGCTATTGTCTTTTAACGAGGATGTGAATATATAGAGCAGGAATGGCGTAAGTAGAAAAATAAAAGCCCCTGAGATTCGATGCAGTATCGAAGCAATCGCCGTGATCGGCCAGCGGACCTTAATGAGATTGAGATGCTTCGGGCGCGGTCTGGTTTTCATAATTGGGTTAAGTGTAGCCCAAGTCCATTAACGACACCAAGTGGTATACTTGCTGCCACTGCAAGCGTAAAAAATGAGGAAATGAGCATGCAAGCTGAATGGCAGACATTCCTGGTGAGCCGCCAGGCAAATATTATCGATGATATGGTGAGCGACTTTGGCCACCCCGAACAGGAGCGCGCCGCAGTCAGCGGCAACATCATTACCGATCTCAGTCAATATGGCCTGATCAGCGCGGAAGGTGCAGATGCTCAGGCATTTTTACAGGGCCAGTTCAGTAATGATGTCCGCCTGGTATCCGCAGAAACCAGCCAGCTGAACGCCTATTGCAGCCCAAAAGGCCGTATCCTGACCAGCTTTCGTCTGTTTTATCTGGATAACAAATATTATCTGGAGCTGCCGCACAGCCTGCTCGAGCAAACCCTCAAACGACTGCGCATGTTTGTCATGCGCAGTCAGGTCACACTGGCCGACGCCAGTAACAACATGGTAAGAATGGGATTGTCCGGACCCGAGAGTGAACAATATATAAGCGACCTTTCCCTGGGCTGCCCGTCTGAGACGGATAGGGCTAGCCAAACCGGCAATCTGCTGGTCATACGTATTCCCGGCCCTTGTCCCCGTTTTGAGATCCATGGCCCACAGACTGATCTGTTCCCTATTTGGAAACAATTAAGTAACAAAACCACTCCGGTAGGTGCATCTGCCTGGGCATTACTTGATATCCACGCCGGCCTGCCCGTGATCCAGCCCCAGACCGTCGAAAGCTTCGTGCCACAGATGGTGAATCTGGAATTGATCAATGGCGTCAGTTTCAAGAAGGGGTGCTACCCCGGACAGGAGATCGTCGCCCGCATGCAGTACCTCGGTAAACTGAAAAAACGTATGTATCGGGCTCATATCGCAAGTACCGACCCAATTCTCCCTGGAGACGCCCTTTACAGTGGCGGCAGTGACAATACCCAGAGTATTGGTGACATTGTTAATGCCGAACGAGCACCTCACGGAGGATACGATGTACTGGCTGTGATACAGATCACAGAAGCTGAACAGGGTCAGATACGACTGGGTGCCAAAAATGGATCTATACTTGAAATCAATGAATTACCTTACTCGCTTTCTGCTTAAGTAACGAAATTACGCTGACCCAGACCTAAACAATTGCGCGGCAGGAACCGATACAACTGGTAAATAAATCTAGGGAATAAAACCAGACCAGCACGACAGGGGACAACATGGGTAGCAATCTCGAACAAAAGCTAATTGATGAACTTCTCGAAGACCTGGAGAACAATCGCCTAGTGCTTCCGACCCTGCCGGAAGTCGCGCTGCGAGTGCGGGACACACTGGAAGATGAGTCCATGGGGCTTCCGGAAGTGGCCCAGGTCATCACCTCGGACACGGCGGTATCCGCCCGTCTAATTCAGATCGCCAACAGTCCTTTGCTACGCGCCAACCGGCAGATCGACACGGTCGAACTCGCCGTCAGCCGCATGGGCAGTGATATGGTGCGTAACCTGGTGATGAGCATCGTCATGGAACAAATGTTCCAGGCCACCACCGACGCCACCGATTCCCGGCTGCGTGACCTGTGGGAACACAGCACCACCGTCGCGGCCATCTCCCATGCCCTGGCGAATAAATTTACCCGGCTCAAACCCGATCAGGCCCTGCTGGCCGGACTGGTGCATGATATCGGCTCACTGCCGATTATCGCCCGGGCCGAAGATGTACCGGATCTGTTGCGTAATACCGACATGCTGGATCGCATCATCAAACAGACCCATAACAAAGTCGGCAAGGCCATTCTCACCAAGTGGAACTTTCCGCAGGAGATCATCGATGTGGCCGAGAAGCATGACACCCTCAACTATGACAGCAGCAAGGCCGATTATGTCGATATCGTTATCGTCGCCAATCTTCAGAGCTACCTCGGCACCAGCCACCGTCTGAACGAAATTGACTGGAAGACCGTCCCCTCATTCAAAAAACTCGACATGGAAACCGATGTCAACATCGTCAACATGGCCGGTACCGGTGACGACATCAAGGCCATCAAATCCGTGCTGAGTTAAATTTGTTTAACTACTGGAAAAATTCTTAAATCTCACCACGAAGTCTCGAAGACACGAAGAAAAACTAAATTTGTTTACTTCGTGTCTTCGCGTCTTCGCGTCTTCG
>JAHEDB010000326.1 GCA_024641465.1 Chromatiales bacterium
GGGCGAGGTGGCGATGATCACGTGGTCGGCATCGTACATTTGTTCATCGACCAGAATGCCATAGCTCTTGTCATCTTTGATGACCAGTGAAGTCACGCGCTGGCCGAGTTTGATGGTGTTGCCCTTTTTCTCGATGTACTCGGTGGCCGGGTCGGGCAACAGGCTGCCGAGGTCGTCGCGGCTATAGAGCAGATCGGAGTTGTGATTGTGATCGCGAAAGCTGTCATGCAGCACGCGCAGGAAGATGTGTGCCGAGGCCTGCGCAACCGGTGTGTTCATAATCGCAATACACAGCGGGCCCCAGAGTTTTTCGACCAGCGAGGCCGGTTGTTTATAGCGGCGCATCAGTTCAGCCACTGTGATGTCGCCCTCGAATTTGAAGCCGTACATAAACAGGCGGGAGCCAAACTGCATGGCGCGCAGGCGTTCGGTCAGACTGAAACCCGTGCAGGTGAGCAGGGCGACCAGCAGATGCAATGGCGCGGGCAGGTGCGGGGCACGCAGTTGCAGGGTCTGGCGTTTGAGCGGACTGCGCACCATCAGGTCGAGGGGCTGGCGAACAAACTTTTCATTCAACTTCACCCCCAGCGACTCCATTAGCTCGAGGGTGTCTTTATAGGCACCGATCATCAGGTGCTGGCCGTTATCGACCCGCAGTTTGTCGAAGGGTACGCGCCGCGCCCGTCCGCCCAGCTGACGCGCCGATTCAAACAGGGTCACCTTGATATCCGACTGACGAGACAGACTTACGGCAGCAGTGAGCCCGGCCCAGCCGCCGCCGATGATCGCCACGTGTTTCGGGCTTAGCTGTGGACTGGATTCAGGCGCAGCCATTTCTTATACCGGTGTTTTTCCTGACGTAGGGTTCTCCACGCCAGCCAGAGTTTGCGCAGCGGTGGCAGTTTGATGCGATGTTGCAGTACGCGATACTCATCCGCGACGATCTCATCGAGGGTAGTCTGGTAGATCCGCGCCATCACCAGACCGGCGCGCTGGGTGTAGCGATCGCCTTCCGGGAGTTCGGCCATGGCCTTGTCATAATATTGTTGGGCTCGTTCGATCTGAAATTTCATCAGGGCAATAAAATTGTCCGAGCTACGGCCTTGGATGATATCACTTTCGCTAACCTTGAAACGCTGTAATTCATCCTGCGGCAGGTAGATCCGGTTACGGCGGGCATCTTCGTAGACATCACGCACGATATTGGTGAGCTGAAAGGCCATGCCCAGGTCGTGGGCGTACTTGAGGGTCTTGCGATCCCGGTAGCCGAAGATCTCCGCGCTGAGCAGACCGACCACGCTGGCGACACGGTGGCAATACAGGTTCAGGTCCTTGAAGCTGTCAAAGCGGTTTTGTTGCAGATCCATTTCCATACCGTCAATGATCTCTTCGAATTGTTCCTGCGGCAGATTGAATTGTTTGATCACCGGCATCAGGGCCTGGCCGACGGGGTGTTGCGCATTGCCCTTAAACAGGGCATCGACCTCGCTGCGCCACCAGTGTAGTTTGGCCTGTTTGATGGCGGGCTCGCTGCGCGAATCGACGATATCATCCACCTCGCGACAGAAGGCATACAGGGCGATGATCGCCTTGCGTTGCCGTTCCGGCAAAAACAGGAAACTGTAGTAAAAACTCGAACCGCTGTTGGCGGCCTTGTCCTGGCAGTATTGATCGGGGGTCATGGTGTCTGTTGAGTATAGTCTTGTTATGTGCGTCTGAGTGCATGCCAGACCATGCTTAGCCAATCAAGTCGATTGAGTCTGGGGCGGGCGAAGACATTACCATTGTTATTTATCAGTTTATGAGCGATGCGTAAACCACCGGCGATTACCATGCGAAGTTCAAATCCCATCCGGCCAGGCAACATTGTACCCAATTGCCTGCCGGATAACAGCATGTCACGGGCGCGCTGGATCTGAAAGGCCATCAGGCCCTGCATTGCGCTATCGGATCGTTGTGATTGTATATGATCCTCGCTAACACCAAATTGTTGCATTTCATCGAGGGGCAGGTAGATGCGGCCATTTTCCCGGTAATCCTGTGCCAGATCTTGATAGAAGTTGATCAATTGTAGTGCGGTGCAGATCTGATCGGCATCGTGCAGGGTTTGATCCGTCACCCGCCGATTGAGGTGGACCAGCAGTCGTCCGATGGGATTGGCCGAGTGGCGGCAATAAAACAATAAGTCCTCAAAATCGGCATAACGCTTTTTACTGACATCCATCTTGAAGGCGGTCAACAGATCACGAAACAGTTGTAATGGCAACTGGTGTTGCCGGATGACATCATGCAGGGCGATAAACACCGGGTCTTTACTGGCAGTGATGTTATCGAGTTGTTGGCCATACTCCTGCAGTTGTTGCAGGCGTTGTGCTGCCGGAGCATCGCCCTCATCGGCCAGGTCATCGGCGTGGCGGGCAAAGGCATAGATCACCGTTATCGGTCGGCGCAGGGCCTTGGGCAGGAACCAGGATGCCACGGGAAAATTTTCGTAGTGATTACGGGTAAGGTGTTCGCAGTGGCGATAGGCCTTTTCTAACTCCGGATCTTGCAAGCGTCTAATCCTGTGATATTGTTAGCGGCGCAACGGCCATCGGCTGGAAAGATAAAGGTATGCATGAAATGAGGATCAATTTTAAGAATCTGTTGTTTGGTTTGTTGGTCGGTTTATTAGTCGGCCTGTGGTTCGGCGTCAATATCGGCAAGGGGCGCAGTTTTTATGCCAATCCGTTTGCCCACCAGAGCCTGTCCGAAAAGGTCAAAAACAAGGTCGGCTCGAGTATGGAGCGCATTGGCCAGGAGATCAAAGGCAAGACGGAATAATCATTCTCGCCCCGGCCGCGCATCACTCTTCCAGTTCAAACTGCAGGGCATCGAGCTGGCGCGGGGCGGTTTCGATCTTCTGCGGCGGCTCGGGGTCCTTGCCGGTGCTGATGCCCATCTCCTTGAACTTGCGCGCGCTGGGCAGGATGCGCGTATCAAACGAGCCGACGCTGTTGTTGTAGTGGCGGACGCTACTCTCCAGGCTCTTGCCGAGTTTATTCAGGTGTTCGGTGTAGGTCATCAGGCGTTGATAGAGTTGTTCACCGGTCTGCTTGATGTGTTCGGCATTCTCGGCCAGTTGTTCCTGGCGCCAGCCATAACCGATGGCGCGTAACAGGGCGACGAAGCTGGTGGGGGTGGCGAGGATCACCTGCTTGCTGAGGGCCTCTTCCAGCAGGGAACGGTCTTCATCCAGTGCCGCGCCGAGGAATTGATCGCCGGGGATGAACAGCACCACAAACTCCGGCGCATGGGCAAACTGTTTCCAGTATGACTTGTCGGCCAGTTCGTTGACGCGTTTTTTGACATTGCGGGCGTGGCGTATGAGTTCCTGTTTACGGGTCGCCTCATCACCGGCCTCGATGGCATTCAGATAGGCATCTAACGGGGTTTTGACATCGACCACGATCTCGCGCTTGTCGGGCATGCGGATGATCATGTCGGGCCGCAGGCGACCCTCATCGGTATTGACGTTTTCCTGTTCGTAAAAATCACAGTACTCGACCATGCCGGCCAGTTCGGCCAGGCGCTTGAGGGTCAGCTCACCCCATTGACCGCGGACCTCGGGGCGGCGCAGGGCCTGCACCAGATTGCGGGTCTCGCCCTGTAG
>JAHEDB010000327.1 GCA_024641465.1 Chromatiales bacterium
AGTTTTCAGGCAGTCGCCCCTCATGGCGAGACCATCGTCAGGCGTTTCTACGAGGAATTATTCAAACGGCACCCTGCTGTAAAACCCCTGTTTAGTAAGACGACACCCGAAAAACAACAGGTGAAATTACTCGCCGCCCTCAAGCTGGTGATAGCAAATCTGCGGACGCCGGAAAAACTGATCAAGGCACTGACTGAAATGGGCGTGCGCCATCAGGGGTATGGGGCCGAGGCGGCACATTATGATGCGGTCGGCGCAGTCCTGCTGGATGTCCTGGAGGAAACGGCCGGTGATGCGTGGACGGCAGATGTCCATCAGGCCTGGGCGGATGCGCTAAAAATAATATCAACAGTCATGCTGGATGCCTATCAGGATGTTCCGGCTAGTAAGCCTGTTGCTCAGCCCCTGGACAAACCTGCCGCGTCGGTTAAAAAGCCAGAAGAAGTTAAAAAGACTGTCAAGCCTGCTGTGACAAAGCCGGAAGGTGAAACACGTAAGGCGACATCTTCCAGCAGTGGTACCGGTGAAACCTCCATACGGGTATCGATCGATAAGGTTGATGAGTTAATAAATACGGTAGGTGAACTGGTTATCACCCAGTCCATGCTGGGCCAGTTTGGCGAAGTTGAACAGTTGACCAATGCCCATCTGGAGAAGTTGCGCGATGGTCTGGCGCAACTGGAACGCAATACCCGGGAATTACAGGAATCGGTGATGCGGATTCGCATGTTACCGATCAGCTTTACCTTTCAGCGTTTTCCCAGGCTGGTGCACGATCTGAGCACCCAGCTGGGTAAAAAGGTCCAGTTGAAAATGTCTGGTGAGCAGACGGAACTGGATAAAACTGTGATGGAAAAGATCGGTGACCCGCTGGTTCATCTGGTTAGAAACTCCATGGATCATGGAATTGAGTCGCCGGATAAACGTATTGCCGCCGGAAAGCCCGCGACCGGTGTCGTTCATCTGAATGCCTATCATCAGGGTGGCAACATCGTTATCGAGATCAGTGATGATGGTGGCGGATTGAATCGTGAGAAAATACTTGAGAAGGCCAAATCCAGCGGTCTGGTTGGTGAAGATGATTCTCTGACAGATGATCAGATTCATGATTTGATTTTTCAGCCTGGATTCTCCACTGCGGATAAGGTCAGCGATGTTTCAGGCCGCGGAGTGGGGATGGATGTTGTGCGGCGAAATATCCGCTCCCTGGGTGGAACAGTTGATATCAAGTCAAAACCCGGGGTCGGTTCGACCTTTACCATCCGTTTACCATTGACCCTGGCCATTCTTGACGGTCAGCTGATCCGTGTTGGACGCGAGATCTATATTGTGCCACTGGTCTCCATTATAGAGTCCGTACAGATATATCGTGACAAGGTCAATGTTATCAGTGGTAAGGGTGAAGTATATAAACTGCGCGATGACTATATTCCGATTGTCCGTCTATATCACATTTTCGATCTGGAACCAGACGCCAAGACCCTTGATAAAGGCTTACTGGTGGTGGTCGAGGCGGAGGGCGCGAAGGTCGCGCTGCTGGTGGATGAATTGCTTGCGCAGCAACAAGTGGTGATCAAAAGTCTGGAAACAAATTTCAAGAAGGTTGAAGGCCTGTCAGGCGCCACCATTCTGGGCGATGGCACAGTGGCACTGATTCTGGATATTACCGGGCTGTTTGACCTGAATAAGAAAATAACAACACACCCAGATTTCAGTAAATCATTCAGTTCGAATAAAACGGGGCTGGAATCCGCAAAAAATCACAAGCGAAAAGATAACAGTAAATCAAATGAATCAACTGGCAGCGACGATGAGGCCGCGGCTTGAGGAGCATGAAGTATGAATGATACGGCACAGAATGCGCATGATGTAGACCTGATGGCTATCGGTGCTGATGGCCAGCAGTTTTTGACGTTTATGCTGGCGGGAGAGGAATATGGCGTTGATATCCTGCGTGTACAGGAAATCAAATGCTGGGACTCGGTGACGAAAATACCCAATACCCCTGAGTATATTCGAGGCGTTATTAATTTACGCGGCACGATAGTACCGATTATTGATATGCGCCTGCGATTCCATCTGGATCGGCTCGATTATGGTACGACGACCGTGGTGATTGTCCTCAAGGTATTAAGAGAAGGCGACAAAAGCCGGACCATGGGTATTGTTGTTGATGGCGTATCCGATGTTTACAACATTGCCAATTCCGAAATTAAGGATGCTCCGGATTTTGGTACGGCGGTTGATACCAAGTTTGTTAAGGGCTTGACTACCGTAAATGAAAAAATGGTCATCCTGCTGGATATCGATCATATGTGTAATTCGGCTGAGCTAATGGTTATGGATGGCATCACCGAGTAACCCATCATGAGAATAATTGCGGTCATCAATCAAAAAGGCGGAGTGGGTAAAACCACCACTACCATGAATCTGTCTCACGCCCTCGCGCAGCAGGGTTATAGGGTTCTTGTCATTGATCTGGATCCACAGGCCAACCTGACCGTCGGCTTTGGCGCAATGCAAAAATCCCAACCAGGCATTGCCGATGTGTTAATCGATAGTCTGTCGGCAGACGATGCGGCTATCGATGTCAGACCGAACCTGGCGCTGATCCCTGCCGGTGACCGCCTCGGTGAGTTTGAATACCTCCGTGGCAAGGGTGCGCAGTACGGATTTTTATTACAAAAATCAATCAGAGACTATCAAGGTGAAAAAGATTATATCCTGATCGATTGCCCTCCGACCTCGGGCATCCTTGGCATGAATGCCTTGCTGGCGGCGAATGAGGTGATTATACCCGTGGCCGGTGACTACTTCTCCCTGCACGGCCTGTCTCGCCAGATGCTGATCTTCGATTATGTTGAATCCACCTTGCACCGACAAACAAAAAAGTGGCTGGTCATGACCCGCTATAACGAGCGCCGAAAACTGGCGCGTGAGGTCAGGGAGAACGTGGTGCATTATTTTCCCAATCGGGTATTGCAGACATCAATACGTGAAACCGTGGCGCTGGCGGAGAGTCCTGCGTATGGGAAAACGATATTTGACTACCGCAAAAAAAATCGTGGCGCTGATGATTATCGCCATCTCGCCGATGACATCATCGGTGGCAGAGTGACTAACTGATAAAGGACTGATGTGGCAAACGAGAAAGATAAACTGGGTTTTGACCCTCTGGCCTGGATGAAGGATGAACCGGGTAACACCCATCCATTAGGTTTGGATGTGTCTGTCCTGACTGACAGTTTTAATGCCATCGCCCCCCAGGCGGAACAACTGGCTACACGGTTTTATCAGGAACTGTTTAAGCGTTATCCGGACGTCGTACCGCTGTTTGCCAATACCACGCCGGAAAAACAACAGCAGAAATTACTGGCAGCGTTGAAGCTTGTTATTAACAATCTCAATAACGTCGATGTGCTGGCCAGGGCGCTGACCGAACTTGGCGCCAGGCATCAGGGTTATGGCGCCGAGCCAGGGCACTATGGCGCCGTTGCCTCGACCTTGCTGGATGTCATGCAAGAGATAGCCGGTGATGCCTGGACGGACGCGATGCATAAGGCCTGGAGTCATGCCCTGGAGGTGATTGCGAAGGTGATGCTGGATGCGTATGAAGATGCCGCTCCGGCCACGGTTAAACAACAATC
>JAHEDB010000328.1 GCA_024641465.1 Chromatiales bacterium
AGAGGGCCAGGCCGAGATCGGAATTGAGATTGCGCTCATGGAATTCATCGAAGATCACCACAGCGTAATCTTCCAACGCCGGATCGTGTTGCAGCATACGGGTGAGGATGCCCTCGGTGACCACCTCGACGCGGGTGCGGGGGCCGACCTTGCTGTCGAGGCGTACTCGATAGCCGATGGTTTCACCCACCGCTTCGCCCAGACTGCCCGCCATAAAACGGGCCGCGGCGCGCGCCGCGATCCGGCGCGGCTCGAGCATGATGATCTTTTTTGTCCCCAGCCACTCGGCCTTGAGCAGGGCGAGGGGCACACGCGTGGTCTTGCCCGCGCCGGGCGGGGCCTGCAACACCGCATTGGGGGACTGCGCCAGGCTGGCGGTCAGTTGCGGCAGGAGTTCGTCGACGGGAAAGTGCATGGGCTATGGTTATCTGAATGGCAATGGACTGGATAATACAGGGATATCCTCGCCCTGGCTGCCGATGGGCTGGATAATTTTCAGACAGGTCTGCCCGTGCACACCATCAACAACTAACAGAGCATGCCCCTTGCGCGACAGCATGCCCAATCCTATGATGAATCAGGCCGTGTCATGCGCAGCATCACCTTCAACCAGGATCACCTATTGTTAAGTTATCGCCATTCCTACCATGCCGGAAATTTTGCCGATGTGCTCAAGCATATCGTCGTGATTGAAATCCTTGGCTACCTGACCCGTAAAGACAGCCCGTTCGACTATTTCGACAGCCATGCCGGGGCCGGTCTGTACGACCTGGGCGCCGAACACGCCACCAGGCTACAGGAGTACACCGAGGGCATCGGCAAACTCAATGCCAAAGACTGGCCGGAACTGGCCGGCTATTTTTCGATCCTCAAACAATACAACCCCGGCAGTGACCTGCATTACTATCCCGGTTCGCCCCTCATCGCCATGCAGTACCTGCGCAAGCGGGACCGCGCCTGGCTGTTTGAGATGCATCCCACCGACCATGACCTGCTGCAACGCAACATCGCCGCCGATCCCCGCGTGCGGGTGATGCACGAAGACGGCTATCCGGGTCTGCTGGCCCTGTTGCCGCCGCTGTCGCGGCGCGGCCTGATCCTGCTCGACCCCTCGTATGAAATCAAAACCGATTACAAACAGGTATTCGAGACCGTCAATCTGGCCTGTAAGAAATTCGCCACCGCCACCTATGCCGTCTGGTACCCGGTGGTGGAGCGTAAACGCATCGATCAGCTGGTCAGCAAATTCAGGAACAGCGGGATCAAAAAGATCCAGCGTTACGAACTGAGTGTCACGGCGGACTCGCGCGGCCGGGGCATGAGCGGCGCGGGGATGATCGTCGTCAACCCGCCGTGGCCGCTGCTGGAAAAGATGTCGCGCCTGTTGCCCAGGCTGGTCAAGGCGCTGGGCCAGGATGAGGGCGCCGGTTTCAAATCTGAAGTACTGGTGGGCGAGTAGCCTTAGTCGCAGGAGCGAGTGATGAACCCGGTTTCGATATCCATCGGTCTGCTGGTTTGCAGTAATGTGTTTATGACCTTTGCCTGGTATGCCCACCTCAAGGAGTTTAACAGCAAGCCGTGGCTGGTCGCGGCGCTGATCAGCTGGGGCATCGCCCTGTTCGAGTACCTGCTACAGGTGCCGGCCAATCGCATCGGCTATACGGTGCTGAATGTCGGCCAGCTGAAGATCATGCAGGAGATCATCACCCTGTCGGTGTTCGTGCCGTTCTCATATTTTTATCTGAAGGAACCGCTCAAACTCGATTATCTGTGGGCCGGTCTGTGTCTGGTGGGGGCGGTGTATTTTATCTTCCGCAGCAAACTGGCCTGACCGTTTGTTACTTTTCCTTATCGATCATAGCCGCTGATTTTGCAAAAACGGCCTCGGCCTGTTTCAGGTAATCGTTTACCGGCTGGGTGGTACTCAAGGTCAGCGCGGGTGGATAGAGACTGGCGCTATAGTCCGGACGAACCTCAAACCGGTCGGCATCAAGACTGGAAGCGAGATAGGCAAAACCGGCCAGCAGACCCGTGAATGAAGCCGCATAGACCCAGCGTTGTTTCGCGGTTTGAAAGATCGACAGGTAATAGTGAAACCAGATCAGCAACAACAGTAGCAGGACATAGATCAGATTGCCGATGGCCGCCAGCCCGGGGCTTGTCCCCCAGTGATAGGCCAGCCAGTGCACGGATTTTTGTAATAGCGTCACCACCACCATAAAACACAGGGTCGCGGATAATTGCGCCGCGAACCGCGCCTCATGCTTTCTGGCCCGGGCAAACATCGCCCAGCCCGCCGGCCACAACGATACCGCCAACAACATGCCGATCACCGTGATCAGTTCACGCCCGAGATTGAATTCCTTGAATGAGGAACTGTAGTGGAAAAACAGACTGAACAGCAGGGTCAGCACAAACACACCAACGGCAAACGCCGGGCTGTCCGCCAGCAGGGCCAGATTTTCGATCCTGGTCAGACGGATACTCGGCGCAACCGCATGGTCGGGCCGATAGATCCGGATGCGGGTTTTGCCCACGACAAATTCATCACCGGACTGAAGCGTGTGTCCATCACTGATTGTCTGACGATCGCTGCTACGGGTGCCATTAACGCTGCCCAGGTCGCGTATCTGGATAGCGCCCTCGGCATTCGTTTCGAGCACCGCGTGATGGGCGCAGACATGCGGGTCTGACAGAATAATATCATTATCAAAGGCGCGACCGATGCTGATGCGTTCGGCATTGACCCTCTGCAAATCAAAATGCCGATTACCCCGCCCGACAAGTTCAATGATCATTTCCATTGCCTTGTCTCCATAAAGCGTTTCACAAAACGCATCGCGACCGGCTGCTCCACACCCGACAGGGTGAAGTGGCTGATCAAGGCCTGATCGGTGCGATCGACCGTCACGCTGATGTACAGCACATCGTACAGACCCTGGTATTTTTTGTAGGCCCGGCTGCACATCACCGCGCGCTCATCTGGCCTGGCGACAAATCCTTCATAACAGGCATACTCCGTCACGTCCTTTTCACCGGCGCTGTTGCCGGGACCGGCCCCGGTATAGAGTTTTTCGAGTAATGCGGAAAACTGTAAGGCGCTGAGCGAAAGATTCTCGACCCAGGTGTATTGCACCTCGATCATGCCGCTACGAAAATGTTCGTTGATATAGATGGTTTCATTGGGTCGACAGCTGATCGATACCTTGAGGTATTTTTCCTTGTCCTTGCTGGTGCGCCCCTTATCGCCCCAGCAGGGGATGAAGTCGGCGATCTCCTTCAGCACCCGGGCATCACCCAGCGCACTGGTCTTCCAGTCCGCGGCCAGCACCGTATTCATCAATACCTGCTGATTGTCCAGCAACTGTGCGCGGATGTGTTGCTGGTAATCCACCAGCGGGGTTTGCCGCGACTGGTATCGGTCGAGCAGTTTGCGGAGTTTGTCGGCCACCACCAGAAAGCCGATCTGATTACCCGCCGTGGCCACGTTGACGCCGATCACCTGGCCGTCACTGTTGAGTACCGGGCCACCGCTCATGCCGGGATTGATCGAACCGGTAAAGTGGATGCGCTGGTAAAAACTCTGTTTGGTATAGCCGTTATAGGTGCCCGGCACCACGGCCGTGCCGAG
>JAHEDB010000329.1 GCA_024641465.1 Chromatiales bacterium
CCAGGGGCCTGGTGGCGCAGGCCAGGGCGACCCTCGATGCCAATCAAACCGATCTGACCAAGGACGTGATCCGTTCACCGATCAATGGCGTGGTGCTCAAACGCTGGGTCGAGGTGGGACAGACCATCGCCGCCTCGTTCCAGGCGCCGGTGTTGTTCACCCTCGCGGAAGACCTGACGCATATGGACCTGCATGTCAATGTTGACGAGGCCGATGTGGGCGAGGTCAGGACCGGTCAGCAAGCCACCTTTACCGTGGATGCCTATCCCGAGCGGACCTTCCCCGCCAGCGTGACCCAGATCCGCTTTGCCTCGCAGGCGGTGGAGGGCGTGATTACCTATGAAACCATCCTCAAGGTCGACAATAGTGACCTGGCCTTACGGCCAGGCATGACGGCGACCGCCGAGATCACCGTGAAAAAGATCGGTGACGCCTTGTTGATACCCAATACGGCCTTGCGTTTCACTCCACCGCGACCGGAACAAAAGGTGCAGGATAAGGGTGGTTTGATCGGTTCAATCCTGCCGCGTTTTCCGCACCCGACGCAACAAGCGGCAGATGAGAAACCGGGTAAAAAAGTCGCCAGACGTGTCTGGGTGTTGCGAGATGGAGAACCCGTTTCTGTATCGGTCAACATCGGCGCGACGGACGGGATCATGGCAGCGTTGCAAAGCGGTGAGATAAAGGCGGGCGATGCCGTGGTGATCGATACCATCAGCCGGAAACCCTAACGACATGAGCGGGCCGAGCCAGACACCGGTGATCGAGCTGCACGCCGTGACCAAGGTCTACGGCAAGGGCGGGGCGGCGATGCAGGCACTACGCGGTATCGATCTGCGCATCGAGTCAGGAGAATTTGTGGCGGTGATGGGACCGAGCGGTTCGGGCAAGTCCACCTGCTTGAATATTCTGGGCTGTCTGGATACGCCCTCATCGGGAACCTATCGATTTCAAGGCGTCGAAGTCGGCGCCCTGACATCGGAGCAGCGCGCCAGATTGCGGCGTTACTATCTGGGATTCGTGTTTCAGGGGTACAACCTGCTGAATCGCACCTCGGCCCTGGAAAATGTCGAGCTGCCGCTGATCTATCGCGGCCTGTCCATCGCAAAACGCCAGGCCCTGGCGCAACAGGCGCTGCAGGCGGTGGGGCTCAAGGGTTGGGAACAACATACACCGGGTGAACTGTCCGGTGGTCAACAACAACGTGTGGCGATCGCCCGCGCCATCGTCAGTGAACCTGCGGTGTTGTTCGCCGATGAACCCACCGGTAATCTCGATACCAGCCACAGTCATGAGATTATGGAACTGATCAGTGAACTCAATCGGACTCGGGGGCTGACCATTGTGATGGTGACACATGAACTGGAGATGGCCGCCTATGCCCATCGGGTGGTGAATTTTCTTGATGGCCGGGTCCATACCGACCAGCAAAATAAGGTGGCGGTCTGATGTGGTGGAATGTCTTCATGCTGGCGCTGCGTTCGATACGCCGCAATGTATTGCGCTCGTTTCTTACTGTGTTGGGCATCATCATCGGCGTGATGGCGGTGATCACCATGGTCAGTCTGGGGCAGGGGGCGACTCTGCAGGTGACGCAACAGATCGCCAGCCTCGGCAGTAATATGCTGATGATCCGTTCCGGGCAACGCGGCGGGCCGGGCCAAACCGCCGTGGCGCCCCCCCTGACCCTTGCCATTGCCGAGGCGATTGGCCGCGACATCCCGGCCATTGCCGCGGTGGCGCCATCCTCATCCGCTGCCATCAAAGCGGTATTCGCCAACGCCAACTGGTCGACCGTGGTCAGCGGTGTGGACCAGCGCTATTTTGTCGTACGCAACTGGCCATTGAGCGCCGGGCGAGTCTTCAATGAGGGCGAACTACGGGCGGGCAAGGCGGTATGTCTGATCGGTAATACGCTGCGCGACAAGTTGTTCGGTGCACAAGACCCGCTAGGCAGCAAGCTGCGGCTGAAAAAACTCAGCTGTGAGGTGATCGGTCTGTTGCAGGCCAAGGGCCAGACCGCGTTCGGTTCCGATCAGGATGACCTTGTGCTGATGCCCTTGCGGACCTTTCAACGGCGTATCGCCGGCAATCGCGACATCGGTTTGATCCAGGTCTCGGTGCAGGACGGGGTCGCGACCGACAAGGTCGAACAGGATATCAAACGCCTGCTGCGCGAGCGTCGTCACATCCTGCCCGGTGAGGAGGATGATTTTCGGGTTATGGACATGAAAGAGATCACCTCCATGTTGACCGGCACCACCCAGGTGCTTACAGGATTGTTGGGGGCGGTGGCGGCGGTCAGTCTGCTGGTCGGTGGTATCGGCATCATGAACATCATGCTGGTATCGGTCACCGAACGCACCCGCGAGATCGGCATCCGCCTCGCCATCGGCGCGTTTGAGCGCGATGTGTTAATGCAATTTCTGGTCGAGGCGGTCGTCCTGTCATCCTTGGGTGGTGTATTAGGTATCGCCCTGGCGCTGGCTGCGTCGGCCGGACTGGCAAGCCTGTTGCGGGTGCCGTTTGTATTCAATATTGGCATCGTCATACTGGCCTTCCTGTTCTCCGCCGCGGTGGGGGTGATTTTCGGTTATTTCCCGGCCCGCAAGGCGGCACGGCTCGATCCGATCGAGGCCTTGCGGCATGAATGAACCGTATGACATCCGTCGCAAAGCATGATCCCCATCATAGCGAATTACGTCTTACTCATACATGCTGTTCTAAAGTGTAAGTTTAAAGTACAGGCAGGGTGTGGGCGCGTTTAGAACGCTGACCTTTATTATTTGCGAAAAACCAGCCTGTATGCCGAATGAGGTGAGGGCAATGGAATACTGGCTACTACTGGCATGTGCAATCGTACTGGAGGTGGCCGGTACGACCTCGATGAAGCTCTCGCATGGCTTTGACCATCTGATTCCCTCGATACTCCTGTTCGTATTCTATGCCGCCTCATTTGTTGCCTTTACCTTTGCCCTGAAGAAAATCGAAATCAGTGTCGCCTATGCCATCTGGGCCGGGGTCGGCACCGGCCTGGTTGCCTTGATAGGTATCCTGTATTTTCGCGAGACGATCAATATGATCAAGATCATCAGTATCCTGTTGATCATTGTTGGCGTTACCGGTCTCAATCTCAGTGGAACGAAATTATGAATCCATGACCCAGGTCTATACTGACAGCCGCTTGCCCAGGTATTAGCCGACGCTATATGGATTATGGCAACAGCAGAGGTCACAAATGATTAGCCTATGCAGCGAATTATCCCGCAACATGTGGTCTGGGAGCAGGCATGGATAACGTCACGTTGATACTCCGATCCGGCGCCTTTGAAAATCGAGGTCAGATCCCGCAGAAGTATACCTGTATGGGCATGGATCTCTCGCCGCCACTGACATGGCAGGGGATGCCGGCAAATGCCAGAAGCCTGGTGCTGATTGTCGACGACCCGGATGCACCGGACCCCGACCGGCCAATGATGACCTGGGTGCATTGGGTGGTATACAACATTCCGGCAACGGCCACGGGTTTGCCGGAAGGTGCGAGTGTCCATAATCTACCACCCGGCGCGGAGCAGGGCCTGAATGACTGGAACAACATCGGTTATGGCGGACCTTGT
>JAHEDB010000330.1 GCA_024641465.1 Chromatiales bacterium
GAGGTGGGCTTCGCTCAGGCGATAGAGAAAGACCTGATGGGGGTTGTTTTTCTGTATTTCCGTAGTACTCAGGGTTTCACGTGCCTGGGGTATCAGATTGGCGCGGGCCATGGCGGCGGCGGCCCGCAATTGCAATTCGGTACGCAGGGCGGAACTGGCCTGGCCCGACAGGGCTGTGAACTGCCGGGCGGCTTCGGTATAGTTGCCCTGCAAAAAGAGTTGTTCTGCATCGTCCAGTGCCCGTTTGCCGAGGCGGGGGACACTGGCACAGGCGGCCAGCCCCAGAATGAGACCGGCAAGCAGTAATCTGCGAAATGTCATAAGCGTGTCAGTTAGAGTTATTTAAGAGTAGTAATTATTGCACAAGTATCTGGTCAGGACAGGGTAGTGTCAAATCAAAAAGGTAACTTATATATAGTCGCAACACCGATCGGCAATCTGGCCGACATATCACAACGGGCTGTCTCCGTCCTGCAAAGCGTTGACCTGATTGCCGCGGAAGACACCCGTCACAGTGGCAAATTGCTGCAACACCTCGCCATCGGCACGCCGTGTGTGGCCTTCCATGAGCACAATGAACGGGACAGGACCGGGCAGTTGATCCAGCGCCTGCAAGGCGGTGAATCGATCGCCCTGATCTCGGACGCCGGTACCCCTCTGTTGAGTGACCCGGGTTATCACCTGGTGAAGGCCGCTCACGGGCATGGCATCAACGTGATCCCGGTCCCCGGCGCCAGCGCCCTGCTGGCCGCCCTGGTGGCGGCCGGCCTGCCGACCGACCGCTTTATTTTCGAAGGCTTTTTGCCCGGTAAAACGGTTGCCCGCAGCAAATACCTGACGGGGCTGAAAAATGAAACCGCCACCCTGATTTTCTATGAAGCCCCGCACCGTATCCTGGCCTGTCTACAGGATATGGCGGCAATACTGGGTGAGGAGCGGGAGGCCGTGCTGGCCAGGGAGCTGACTAAGGCCTACGAGACCATCCGCCGAGACAGTCTGGCCAATCTGGTCAAATGGGTGGCCGCTGACACTAACCAGCAACGGGGTGAGATCGTGTTGGTGGTGGCCGGGGCCAGTCCACCGGCAGACACGGCCCTGAGCCCGGAAGTGGAACGCATATTAGCGGTTTTACTGGCCCATTTGCCGGTCAAGCAGGCGGCCGGGATCGCGGCCGAACTGACCGGCGAGAAGAAAAATCGTCTGTATGAGGCGGCGCTGAGACTGGCGGCCGAAGATTAAATAAACCGCAGGGCTTGAATCACGGCCCGGGAAGCCCGACACTAGCCGTGGAGTTGGCCAGGTAATCGCTGGAAAATGCTTGTCATTTTCTGGAGGAAAGTCCGGGCTCCACAGGGCAGAGTGCCAGGTAACGCCTGGGCGGCGTGAGCCGACGGAAAGTGCCACAGAAAATATACCGCCGATGGCCCCACCCCCCCCCGGGGCACAGGTAAGGTTGAAATGGTGCGGTAAGAGCGCACCGCGCTGGTGGCAACATCAGTGGCAGGGTAAACCCCACTCGGAGCAAGACCAAATAGGGGAACATACGTGCGGCCCGCGCGGTTCCCGGGTAGGTTGCTTGAGGTATGCGGTGACGCATATCCCAGATGAATGATTATCCACGACAGAACCCGGCTTATCGGCCAACTCCACCCTTCATAATCCACATTAGCAGTATGATTTAACTCCTTGATTTTAATCAAGTCCACCCGCGTTAAATCCACCTCAAAGGCCTCTCCCGACAGCTCCAGAACCCTCGCTAAGTCACTGTTATGCAAGAAACTATTGCCCTGTTTTGTGGGCCGGTATGCTTGACAGTGCACCTCAATGGTACCTATAGTGTACAAATGTGGGTAAAAGTGGGTTTTAATGGTAAAATTGCCCAAAACTGAAGGGGAACAAATTGTTTCGAGGGGTCAATTCGATCACGCTGGATGCGAAGGGCCGTATGGCCATGCCGACCCGTTACCGGGACCGGCTGATGTCGCATTGCGAAGGTCAGTTAGTGGTCACTGTCGATAGAGATCACTGTCTCCTGTTGTATCCCCTGCCCCAATGGGAAGAACTTGAACGCAAGCTGGTGCGGCTCCCCAGCCTGAACAAACAGGCCCGTCGGCTGCAACGCCTGTTGATCGGCCACGCCACCGAACTGGAGTTGGATAGCAACGGCCGGATCCTGCTGCCGCCACCCTTGCGTGAATTTGCCGAGCTCGACAAGCGTATCGTGCTGATCGGGCAGGGCAATAAATTTGAAATATGGGATGAGGTGCAGTGGGCCGAGCGCCGGGATCAATGGCTGAACGAGGTGGACGGCGATGAAGACTTGCCGACCGAACTGGAATCCCTCTCTCTGTAACGGCCATGACAAGTTTATATGAACATCAACCGGTCATGCTGGAGGAGGCATTGACGGGACTGGCGATCAAGCCGAATGGCATTTATATCGACGGCACCTTCGGGCGCGGCGGGCACAGCCGCGGTATTTTGACGCAACTGCAACAGGGAAGATTAATCGCGATGGACAAGGATCCGGCGGCCATTGAGGTGGCCAATAAACTGATGGCAAGCGATGCACGTTTCAGCGTGCACTATGGCTCCTTCGCCTCGATAAAAGACCTCGCCGGCCAACTCGATTGCCTGGGCAATGTCGATGGTATCCTGCTGGATCTGGGGGTGTCTTCACCGCAACTGGACGAGGCGCAACGCGGTTTCAGTTTTCAGAACGATGGCCCCCTCGACATGCGCATGGATCCGAACAGCGGCCAAAGCGCTGCCGCCTGGCTGGCGGTGGCCGGTGAGCAGGAGATCGCTGGTGTATTAAAAGAATACGGCGAAGAGCGTTTTGCGAAACGAATTGCCCGGGCGATTGTCAAAGCGCGTCTCGAATCGCCCATCGATACCACCAAACGTCTGGCATCGATTGTGGCAGCGGCCAATCCAAAGTGGGAACCGGGTAAAGACCCGGCGACACGCAGTTTTCAGGCAATACGCATTTTTATCAATCAGGAACTGGATGATTTGCAACGTTGTCTCGACGACGTGCTGGCGGTGCTGGCGCCGGGTGGACGACTGGTGGTGATCAGTTTCCACTCGCTGGAGGATCGGATCATCAAACGCTTTATCCGTGAACAGGCGCGTGGTGATCAGTATCCGCCGGATTTGCCGATCACCCACGTGCAACTGAATGTGCGGATGAAGACCATAGGCAAGGCGATCAAGGCGGGTAAGGCCGAGGTGCAGGCCAATCCCCGTTCTCGCAGCGCGGTATTACGTATCGCGGAGAAGCTGGCATGAACGCCCGCTGGCTACTGCCCCTGTTGACGCTGCTGGTGCTGATCTCGGCCCTCGGTGTGGTGTTTGCCAAGCACCAGAACAGGACGCTCTATGCCGAACTGGCGGCCTTGCAAAAACAGAGTGACGCCATGGAGGTAGAGTGGGGCCGACTGCAACTCGAACAAAGCACCTGGGCGACCCACGGCCGGATTGAAAAGATCGCACGCCAGCGGCTGGGCATGCGCAATGTTGATTATGACAAGGTAATGATTGTTAAACCATGAATGACAGCGTCCATCAACCGACCTCACCCTTTCGCCTCGGCATGATTATGTCGTTGG
>JAHEDB010000331.1 GCA_024641465.1 Chromatiales bacterium
ACCTTTTCCACTAACTTGATTCCTCGATATTGTTCAGGAGGCCTTTTTACGCCAGGACTCCATGGATTCCACCAGACCGGCCGCCACCACACGGCGGCGTGCTGACCATTTGGGTTTGATTGGGGTCAGGGTGGCCATTTTCTTTCTCGCCACCAACAGATAACACCCGCCCAGAATGGGCCAGAATCGCCGCCCCAGCGACTCAAACCAGCCAAGTCGATCCATCACCGCCGTATGCTGCATGGCGGGGCGGAAAAAATAGCCCTGTAAATGACTGACCTCAAAACCCAGCAGGGCCAGCCAGTCCTTGCTGCGGGTCATACTAATAAAATTGCCACACCAGGGAGGTGATTTTCGCCAGCGCAATAACAGCCTCGGGATCGACCACAGGCTCCAGGGATTGAAGATCATCATCACCACATGCCCTTCCGGTATCAGGACCCTTTCTACCTCACGCAGCACATGGTGGGGATAGTGGGAGAACTCGAGTACATGATTAAGGATCACCACATCCACGCTATCGCTGGCCAAGGGCAAGGCATGGGGCAAACCGTTTAAATGGCTGTCCGTGATGGAGCCAATGTCCGACTGACTGGTGGTATGCATAACGCTGCAATGCGAGACCTTGCTCGCCTGCAATAAGGCGATATCAGAATACTGGCCGACCTGGATCAGATGGTAGCCAAACAGGGTGGGTAAAACCCCATCGAGCTGGGCCTTTTCTGCCCGAGCCAATCGCTCCCCCAGTGGCGTCTGGTACCAGCGTGACAGGGTACGTTGGATTTGCCCATCTGAACCACATCGGTGAAAGGGTTTTTGTTTTGTTGTTATTTCCATTTATCAGCACAGGTCAATTGGACACGCAAAATTCAATTAATCATCAGGTAGATTTGTTATTGATCTCATCCTACTATCAGACATCCGTTAGCGGATGAGGTTGTTGGAGTCTGCTGATTCAAGTTTTTTTCCAATCTGTCGTTAATACTCAGACTGGACATTATTGACTTGACCAGCAGGATAACAATCTCTAACATCACTCTAAGAATAATCGCTATCTTAATAATAATCCAAGAAAAAATGCGCTATTACCTATCACTTTTCATAGCCCTGCCCCTGTTCGTCTCCTGTGCCACGATTGAGCCTCAGACGGGTCCCCAAACACCGACGACTAATGCAGACACAGCGGAACCCGCGCCCATCGTGCAAATACCGCCACAAACCGAGACCAAAACCCAGGTCATCGGCGATCTATGGGATCGTATCCGAGCCGGTTTTAACATTGGCACCTTCGAACATCCCCGCATTCAGCAACAACTGGACTGGTATGCCCGCCATCCCGACTACATGGATCGTGTCACCGAGCGGGCCGGCCCCTATATGCACTATATCGTTGAGGCCATGAAGGCCAACGATATTCCCCTGGAACTGGCCTTGTTACCCATCGTGGAAAGCGCCTTCAAGCCCTTTGCCTATTCCCATGGCCGAGCCTCGGGGATCTGGCAGTTTATCCCCTCCACCGGTCGCCGCTATGGCCTGAGCCAGAACTGGTGGTATGACGGGCGCCGTGATGTCTATGCCTCGACCCAGGCGGCGATCAGCCTGTTGTTGAACCTTAAGCGCGACTTTAATGGCGACTGGTTACTGGCCCTGGCGGCCTATAACTCCGGTTCGGGTACCGTACACCGTGCAATTCGCCGTGGTAAGTACAAAAATGCCGCGACGGATTTCTGGTCACTCAATCTGCCCAAGGAAACCCGCGACTATGTGCCCAAGCTTCTCGCCCTGAAACAGCTCATCGAGAAACCGGAACAGTATGGCCTGCATATTCAACCTATCCCGGACCGTCCCTATTTCGAACGAGTGGACGTGGGTTCGCAGATCGACCTCGCCGTGGCCGCCGAGATGGCCGCTATCGACCTTGATGAATTATATGAACTCAACCCCGGCTACAACCGCTGGGCAACGGCCCCCAATGGCCCTAATTATCTATTGCTGCCGCTGGATAAATCCACGCAGTTCAAGGATCGGCTCGCCCAACTGCCGGAGCAGGACCGTATCCGCTGGGTGCGTCACCAGATCAAATCGGGCGAGACCATCAGTACCATCGCAACGAAATACAATACCAGTATAGAAACCATCAAACGGGTCAATCACATGCGCGGCAATATGCTGCGTGTCGGCCACGCCCTGACCATCCCCGTCGCCAGTAAAAGCCCGAGCACCTATTCTCTCAGCGCCAATCAACGTAAACAGGCCCTGCAGAATACACCTCACACTGGCGTCAAACTCACCCATATCGTGCAGCAGGGTGATACCTTCTGGGAGCTTGCCCAACAGCACAAGGTCGGTGTTCGTCAACTGGCTCGCTGGAATGGCATGGCGCCCCGCGATCCCCTGACGCCGGGTCAGAAACTGGTGATCTGGTCACGTACCGGTTTGAGTTCCACGAGTGATGATCACAATGACGTTGCCGCCCCACCCCGCCGTACGATTACCCAACGAATCGGTTACCGCGTTCGCCCGGGTGATTCACTGGCGAGAATTTCACAGAAGTTCAAGGTCAGTATTCAGCAATTAAAGAGCTGGAACAAAAGCCGTCTCCGCGCCGACAGCCTGTTGCGCCCGGGTCAGTCCCTGACCCTGTTTGTCGATATCATGGGGCAGTCCGGGCTTTAGAGGTGCCCTTTAAACTGTCTGGAACAACGAGGCCTGTAATAACCGACGGGTATAATCTTCACTCGGCTGGTCAAACATCTCTGTCGTCTCACCCTGCTCCACCACCTTGCCACCCTGCATGACCATGATCTGGTGCGCCATCGAGCGGATCACTGCCAGGTCGTGGGTGATAAACAGGTAACTGATGCCATGATTCCTTTGCAGTTCCGCGAGTAATTCCAGCACCTGTTTCTGGACGGATACATCCAGTGCACTGGTCGGTTCGTCCAGCATAATGAGTTTCGGTTCCAGCACCACCGCACGGGCGACGGCAATGCGCTGCCGTTGGCCACCGGAAAACTCATGTGGGTAGCGATTCAACATGTTTAAATCCAGTCCCACCTCGTGCATCACCTGTTCGATACGTTGCCGGTGCTGCGCCGCGGTCTGCTCCGGAAAATGGATCTGCAGGCCTTCGCGGATGATCTGTTCGATGTTCATGCGCGGCGACAGGGAAGAAAATGGGTCCTGAAAGACGATCTGAAATTGCCGCCGCAGCGGTCGCAGCTCACGCGGCTTCAGGACGTGCAATGATTGGCCAGCGAAGTCAATCTCCCCCTGACAGTTTTGCAGTCGAAGCAGGCACATGCCTAAGGTTGTCTTACCGGATCCCGACTCACCGACGATACCGATAGTCTCACCCTGTCGAATAGTAATATTGATATGATCGACGGCGCGGATCTCGCCGGTCTTGCGCCGAAACGCCCCGGATTTGATCGGGAAATAACAGCGGATGTCACGGGCCGTTAACACCACAGGCCAATCACTTCGCTGCTGTCGTGTTTTGGGTTCGATATATAATCGCGGCTGGCTGTCCAGTAGTTGCCGGGTATAGGCATGCTCCGGGGCAGCAAAGATCTGTTGCATGGTATTTTGTTCGACCAGCTT
>JAHEDB010000332.1 GCA_024641465.1 Chromatiales bacterium
ATCACCGCCATGATCCAGGGACTGGTGCTGCGCTGGTCGATCTATGAATTTTCTTTTCCACTAGAACAAGAGGCTGAGAGTATCTGGTCTTTTGTCTGGCCCGCTATCAAGCGGTGATATCGCTCAGTTTTAAATTACGAGGTAGATGAGATGAAGCAGATAAATCGGCCTTTATGGCGCTGGTTAGTAGTGATCGTGGCGATTGGTTTTGGCGCCCTGACCATCAAGTCGGGTGGCGCCGTGTTGTTTGGTACCGGTGAAGCTCGCCAGGCCGCGGGGCACTATGTCGGTTTTGTCCTGTGGTTTAATTTTCTTGCCGGTTTTGCCTATATCGCGGCCGGTGTCGGTCTGTGGTTCGAGATGAAGTGGGCGCAAGTCCTGGCAGTCGTGATCGCGGTGTTAACGCTGCTGGTGTTTGCCGCCTTTGGGCTGCACATCCTGCAAGGTGGAGCTTATGAAATGCGCACGGTTGTCGCGATGAGTCTACGCTCGGCGGTCTGGCTGGTGATCGCGACGGCGGCAAATACGCCGCCTAAACAGGCTAAATAATGATTGATGTCAGGTAAATTGGAGATGAATATGAAAACGTGTAAATTGAGCTGGTCAGTTTCTGTCGTGCTGTTGGTTGCCGTACTTGCTATGAGTTATAAATTTATTTTCAGTGGTGCTGTCGCGCCGTCCAGTGATGGCCGGCAGGCACTGCAACTGGAGGCTGCCGAGCGTGATTTGGTGCTGGGGGAAATGCGTCTGTTTCTATCCAGTGTGCAGACGATGACCGAGGGATTGAGTAAAGGTGATATGGCGCAGGTGATCAAAGCAGCGCGCAAAGTGGGGGTTGCCGCGCAACAGGCGGTTCCCGGCAGTCTGGTGGGTAAATTGCCGCTGTCATTCAAACAACTGGGCTTTGATACGCATAAAAAGTTTGATTTACTGGCGCTGGATGCAGAGTCGCTCGGTGATACACAACACACACTGCAACAATTGTCTGAATTAATGAATAACTGTGTGGCCTGTCATGCCAGCTACCGGATGGATGTCAAAACGGTTTCTGCGCACTGATTTTGGATGCGGCCGTTGTGGATAATATGAGCTGTGGCGGGAGAATGCGATGTCGCACAAACTTGATCTTGCTGTAGATGCGGAGGGGCTGGAACGGTTTTGTCAAAAACTGATCAAACGGTCCCGTGATATTGCCAGGACCCATGATTCCCTGGTGACACTGGAATCCTTCATTGTCCTGTTTGGTTCAGCGGTACACGGCACAGAGGAGTATCAGCAGGTTGAGGCAATGATTCAAGGCTTTACCGAGCAAACCCGCCGGATGCTACTCCAGCAACGCGCCGCACAACTGCTGTCTGCTATAAAACAGTGTGATGTCCAGACCGTTACTGCTATTCATACCCCGTTATCGCGTGACGGATTTTATTCCATTTTACAAACAGTGGTTGCTCAGCTCGGTGAGGCTGAGTCAGATACGATCACGCAATGGGCAGGTCAGTGGTCAGCCGATGCCAGACAGAGGGCCGAGCAGGCCAGCGGTTTTCCGGATGCCTTGGACTTTAACAAGGCGGGTATTGATATTGAGGAATTTCAGGCCATGCTGGATGTCAGTCGATATCTTGATAACCGGGAATAGAGGTTGAGATTTCAGACGTTAATGCTGCTTACCGCGGGTGGCAACTCATACACAGATCATTAGCGCTGCTGCGTAATTGCATGGGCGTTGTGCCGTGTGGGTCATGGCAGGTGGTGCAGCCGAGCTTGCCATTGACGAGGGGCAGATTGCCGATCACACCGGTCGGGGCCACATTAATGATATGTTCACCATTGCCTGCTCGTTCGGCGTGACAGTCGATACAAAGCCCGGGCAATGACCCGGCCAGATCGGCCTGTTGTTGTGTCGGGCTTGGGCTAAGGTGACAGAGGTCGCATCGCTGATGGGCGTTCAATGACAGCGGCAGCAGGTACAGGCCGATACCGCTACAGAGCGTGATCGTCATTAGACGAATGGTTGTGTGCCTGCGCATTGAAATAACCGATACCCTATATTACTCAGAATTATCGACAACCGATTTATCGTGCATCATCGTTACTGTTTGTACATTAACCCAGGGCAGGAAGATAAACGGTGCGCACCATCGCAAATATTGTTGCCCTGAATTCTTTCTGCCTGAAAAACAAAATTGTTCCACCAGGCCGCCAGCCCACATTACCGTGCAGTTGCCGGTTTGTGCATGATATAGATCATGGGAATTTATGTTGCGCGGTGCTCAATATACACCCGGCTTACAGGGCTATTAAATGCGATCCCACAGCCCATTTCATAGCAAAATCATTTAGAATCCCTCTCTGTTTGAATTTACAGGATATCCATTACCATGAATCAGCGCGCGATACGCATTGGTTTTGTCACCGTCTCGGATCGGGCGAGCCGGGGGGAGTATGAGGACCTGGGAGGACCGGCAATGCGGGATTGGCTGAGCCGCGCCCTGAAGAGTGACTGGCAGCCGGTCAGCCGGCTGGTGCCGGATGAACAGCCTGAAGTGGAGGCGGCCTTGCGAGAACTCAGCGATGACGAAGGCTGTTGTCTGATCGTCACCACCGGCGGCACCGGCCCGGCGCCACGGGATATTACCCCTGAGGCCACCGCGGCGGTATGTGACAAGATCCTCGATGGTTTTGGCGAGCAGATGCGCGCAGTTTCGCTGCAATTCGTGCCTACCGCCATTTTATCGCGGCAGATCGCCGGAATTCGTGGTCAGAGTCTGATCATCAACCTGCCCGGCAAGCCCTCGGCCATTGCCGATTGCCTGAATGCGGTGTTTCCGGCAGTACCATATTGTATTGACCTCATCGCGGGGCCTTACCTGGAGACCCATGAGGATTTCATCCAGGCCTTTCGCCCCAAGCATGCCAAAAAGCCGGGGTGAAGCTTGTCTGAGCCGATGACCATAGCCTTGCCCCGGTCCGATATGACCCTGCACCAGATCGTGGAATATGGCGCCGAGCAGTTCGAACAGGCTGGCTTGTATTTTGGGCATGGCACCGATAATGCCCTCGATGAGGCCGCCTGGCTGGCCGCCTACGCCATGGGCGTCCCGCCCGATTATGAGGGCGTGGATATCGAACAACAACCACGCGAGGAGGAGCAGGCGGCCATACTCGATCTCTACCATCGGCGTATCAGTGAGCGCAAACCGGCTGCCTATCTGATCCACGAGGCCTGGTTCGCCGGACTGGCCTTTTATGTTGATGAGCGGGTGTTGATACCCCGTTCGCCGATTGCCGAGCTGATCCAGTATGGTTTTCAGCCCTGGCTGGCCGAGCATCCGGCCAGGCATATCCTTGAGATTGGCACCGGCAGCGGCTGTATCGCGATTACCTGTGCCGTGGTCTTTCCCGAGGCGAAGGTCGATGCCACGGATATCTCGCCGGATGCCCTGGCGGTGGCCGGCCTCAACCGCAGCCATTATCAGCTGGAGGATCGACTGGAATTGATCCAGTCAGACCTGTTTTCGGCCTTGCAGGGGCGGCGCTACGATATTATTGTCAGCAATCCACCCTATGTGGATGCCGAAGACATGGCCGAGCTGCCGGC
>JAHEDB010000333.1 GCA_024641465.1 Chromatiales bacterium
CCTTCGTCCTGCAGATCGGCCAGGTTCTGGATCTCCATCACGGTGAAAAAAACCGAGGCAGCGAAGATGAGAATGACGGCGCCAAAGGCCCCGTACAGGCGCTGTGAAATCTTGAATTTGGTCAGCATGATTAACTCCCTGTTTTGGTGGTTGAGTCATTACAGATTAACACTGCTGTCCCGTTAACATACTCGTAATACTTTGTAAGTCTCTGATTAAGTGAATACTTGGTCAGAACGAAGGCGTAGAAGACATGAAGTCACGCTATTGCAGAATCGGGCCCATCCCTTCTCCCCAAGGGAGAAGGTTAGGATGAGGGGATAAATAAAATAATGGCTTAGCTATTTTGATCCCCTCACCCCAACCCTTTTATGCCCTTCGGGTGCTCCCGGTAGGGAGAGGGAGTTAACGGGACAGCAGTGACAGATTAATTATGATTAAAGGCTGTTTCATCATTACTACTTTCATGATTATCGGTTGCTGATGAGTTCACTTTAGTGTGTATGGACAATTACCCAATATCTGACCTCCTATCGCCTCTGATGTGCGATCAGAGGTATATATTTCACAGAAGTTTGCACTTTCGCGGTGCGCAAAGCGTTCAAATTGGTCACGGAGAGGAGATATACATATATAGAAGGTGTTTATTACGCCCTTTAGAAAACAGATAGTAGGCCGAAAAATATTCTGCGATCCATGTTTGTATATACCCAGTGTGGTTATGCTTTTATAAGAATATAAAATTGAGACGCCGTGGGGTCTGAGATGGCTCAGTATGAGTTGTTACGACTAAATGCCTGCTTTTGTGGTACTTACAGCTATGTAATCTCGAATCAGGTTGTAAATGACCTGAATGGTTAGACAGAAGCGCACTGGAATGAGAGCTGTAAACAGATCAGATTGTTGAATTGAATATGTAAACGAGATAATTTAAGAAATAGTTAAAGGAGATATTGAATGGCGGCATGTTACCGGAAAACCAGAATTATACAGGCGATGTCACTCTCGCTAGGCGTGATGACATTCCCTGAAGTGGTATTTGCTGAGGACCAGCACTGGGTGCAACGCATCAATATGAGTGGTGTGGTCGAGGCAAATTATAGCGCAAGCGAAGATTTTGAGGGTAAAAAAACCAGCGATATTGCCGTGGCTACAGTGGAAGTACATATTGACGGCAAGGTCAATGATAAGGTCAATGCCCATGTCACCTTACTGTACGAAGAAGACGCTACGGATTTGTCGGTGGATGCGGCGTATATCGATGTTGATCTTGGCCTGGTCAATGCGCAAGTGGGTGCAATGGGTGCACCGTTTGGCGCCTTTGCCACGCATATGCTCACTGATCCCCTGACCATGCAGATCGCCGAGACGGCTGAATCCATGCTACAAATCGGTAAGGAGATGGGTCCCATCCATGCCGCCGTGTATGTGTTTAATGGCACAACCCAGAAGGCCGATGGTGATGATGTGGTCGATCAGATGGGCTTGCACCTGGCCTATGTGGCGAAAGGCAAGGGGTCCAATATGGATATCGGTATCGATTATATAAATAACATTGCCGATTCGGATGCGATTGGTGATTACCTAACTGATCCCAATGGTCGAAATTCTAACACCGTGAATGCCTATGTTCCTGCATATATTCTACATGCCAACCTGACTTTTGGCAGTTTCCACTTTATCTCGGAACACCTGGTGACAGACAAGTTTGCCGATGGCGAAGTCGACTTTAATGGGCGGGGCGCTGAAATTACGGCGACCAACCTGGAGCTGGCCTATGATTTTTCCATCGCTGGTGTGGATTCGACGGTGGCGATTGGTGTGCAATCGACAGAAGAGGCGCTGGCCCTGGGTATGCCAAAACAGAGTAGCCTGTTTGCCATATCTTTTGCTATTTATAAGTACACGGCACTGAGTTTTGAATACGCCAAAAGTACGGATTATGAAATTGCGGATGGCGGGACAGGCAAGGAGGCGAATTCATTTACGATGCAGCTAGCCGTTGGTTTCTAAATGAGCGGGAATTGCACCCGTTACTTATACGGCGCTTCAGCCGAATAACAAAAGGGGGCTTGCGCCCCCTTTTTCATTTTTACATGGATGTGTTTATAAGCGGAAACCGCCATGCTTCTTACGATTCTTGTAATCCATCCAGGCGACCCCGGCCGAGACGCCGATAATAATCATCAATACCAGCAGACCGGTATACCAGATGGGGAAGTCAGGTCTTATTGCGGCGAGTTCTTCGGCGGTGGGGACGGTCTTGCCTTCGAGGTTGGCGAGGGCGGCTTCGATACGGACCTTGAGATTTCTGTTTTCACCCTGGGCCAGTTGTAACTTGGTGACGGCGTCATCCTTGGAGATGAGCTTTAATTTTTCGACATTGGCTTCAAGCTCGGTGATCCTGGTCTGGAGTTGGGTTGATTTGGTTTTTTCCGCGGCCAGTTCCTTTTCCAGTACCTCGGAGGCCTCCAGGGATTCACCTTTGGTGAGTTTCTTTTTGAGTTCCTTGATCAGGTTTTTGGCATTGGCCAGTTCATCGCGCCACAGCTCGGAATTTTTCTCGGATTTTTGCGCGGTTTCATTGGCCTGTTGGTACTTTGCCGACAGGTCATCGAGTTCGGCGGCGGCCGGTTTTTGGGTCAGCAGGTAACTGCTCAGGACCCAGCCTTCGGTGCCGTTACCGAGGCGAATCTTCGAAAAATCCCCTTCCTTGCCGACGACGTTGACACTGGTGCCGCTGGGGATGGAGGTGACCAGGGTGCTATTGGCATCGGCTCCCTGATGCACGCCGAGCATGATGCGATCCGTGACATACAGCTCGGCGGCAGAGGTGTGTTGTGTAAGCAAATAGAGCAGGCTGGCAAGAAGAATGCGTGCTAAGCCGAAATGTTTCATGGTGTTTCCTTGTTATGTTGTTATACCACTGTGCCGCAGTAATGCATCTATTGTCGGTTCCCGGCCGCGAAACTTTACAAACAGCTCCATGGGTTCCAATGTCCCACCCTGTTCAAGGATATTGTGCAGGAAGGCGTGACCGGTGGCCGCATCAAAAATACCCTGTTCTTCAAACTTGGCAAAGGCATCGGCCGACAGGACCTCCGCCCACTTGTAACTATAATAGCCTGCCGCATACCCCCCCGCAAAAATGTGCGAAAAGCCGTGCTGAAAGCGGTTATAGGCCGGGGGTATGAGCACCGCCACTTGTTTGCGTACCTCATCCAGTTTGCTTTGGATCTGGCCTGTTACGCCCGGTTGGTATTCCAGGTGCATACGAAAGTCGAACAGGGAGAATTCCAGTTGCCGGACCATCTGCATGCTGGACTGGAAATTGCGCGCAGCATACATTTTTTGATACAGCGATTCCGGTAAGGGTTCACCGCTTTGATAATGTCCGGCGATCACTGCCAGGGCCTCCCGTTCCCAGCACCAGTTTTCCATGAACTGGCTGGGCAGCTCCACCGCATCCCAGGCCACGCCATTGATACCCGACACGCCGATATGGTTGACCCGGGTCAGCATGTGGTGCAGGCCATGACCGAACTCGTGGAACAGGGTGATGACCTCGTCGTGGGTGAACAGCGCCG
>JAHEDB010000334.1:0-3233 GCA_024641465.1 Chromatiales bacterium
ATGCCCACGAGCGGCTGACCTTCGGTAAAGGCCTGAGCACGGAGGACGAACCCGATTTATGGTTGCGGACCCTGAGCGATGAGATCGATCTGTGGATCGAGATCGGCCAGCCCGATGAGAAGGTTCTACGCCGGGCCTGTGGTCGCTCCCGGCAGGTTTGTGTTTACAGTTATGGCGGCAAGGTCGCGGATATCTGGTGGCAACAGCACCAGCGCAAACTGAATCATCTGGACAAGCTGATGGTGTGTAATGTACCGGTGACCGCCAGTCAGGCACTGGCGGAAATGGTCAAACGGACCATGCAATTGCAATGTACCCTGCAGGATGGCGAGATCATGCTTACCGATGGGAAAAACACCGTCTCCACTGTCTTGCAGGTGTTAAAGCCCGCCACCTGAGGCGGTTTGGAATTCTTGTTTTTGTCGCCATATAGTGGTATAGACTCGGCCGTTATATTGAGTCTGACCGGAATGAATATATTAGCCGGACAGTCGGAAATGAAGATCGCATCTTAAGGGACCGCTGATTAATTAAGGTAGGGTGCGCCCCGCGCACCGACAGGTGAAATGGCGGGTGGGACGCACCCTACAGTTTATTGTTCAGACATTCTCTAAATTTGTTGTGCGCGCTGTCGACAAAGTTGTTTATTCATTAGTGAGGTAAATGATGGATTTATTGATTACCGTTCTTAGCGGTCAAATGCAACTGCCGGTATGGGGCTATGTGCTGGTCGCTCTGGCCCTGACCCATGTCACCATCGTAGCGGTGACCATCTTTTTACATCGGCACCAGTCGCACAACGCCCTGACCCTGACATCGCCGGTCAGTCATTTTTTCCGTTTCTGGATCTGGTTGACCACCGGCATCGTCACCAAACAGTGGGTCGCCATCCATCGCAAGCATCACGCCAAATGTGAAACCGCCGAAGACCCGCACAGCCCACAGATCCAGGGCATTCGCAGGATCTTATGGCAGGGACGGGAGGTCTACCGCGAGGCCGCCATACAACAGGATATCCTGGATAAATACGGCAACGGCACCCCGGATGACTGGCTGGAACGGAATGTCTATGGTCGTTATCCGATCATCGGTATCCTCATTATGCTGGGTATCGACGTGGTGTTGTTTGGCGCGCTTGGCCTGACCATCTTTGCCGTGCAGATGATCTGGATCCCCTTCTGGGCCGCCGGGGTGATCAATGGTATCGGTCACTACTGGGGCTATCGTAATTTCGAAACTCAGGATGCCTCACGCAATATCTTTCCCTGGGGATTCCTGATCGGCGGCGAAGAGCTGCACAATAATCACCATGCCTACGCCTCGTCCGCGCGTCTGTCCAATAAATGGTGGGAGCTGGATATTGGCTGGTTTTATATTCGTCTGCTGGCCCTGTTCCGTCTGGCCAGGATCGTCAAGCTTGCACCGCGGGTCAGGGTCATCGCCAACAAACAACTCATCGACATGGATACGGTGCGGGCCGTGGTGCGTAATCGTTTTCATATCATGAAGCTATATAGCCGTAAGGTGATCAAGCCCGTGCTGCGCGAAGAGGCGCAACGGGCCAATAAATATTTCAGTGATCTCTATCGACGCATCAGTAAGCTGTTGACCCGCGAAGATATCAAACCCCGCAGCGATGAGACCTGGATGGTGGATGAGGTCCTGGCACACAACAAGACTCTGGAGACCGTGTATCGCCTCAAACAACAACTGCGGGAATTGTGGCAGAATTCTTCCAGCCCGCAGGCCAATCGATTGCTGCGCCTGCAGGCCTGGTGCAATGAGGCGGAACAGACCGGCATCGTTGCCTTGCAGGAATTTGCGGCCTATTTACGCGGCTATACTTTAACGCCGGCCAGGTAGTTTTTCTGCACAGGATAAACACGGGGGCATCTGCCCCCTTTTTTATATTCCGGGCGGGCAAAGTCACGGCGTGGTACGCCTGCTGGATTTGTGACATGATCATGTGCAGATAAATTTCCTGTGATCGACAATTTTCCTATGAACAGGTGTCAATAAGCCATGTGCGGTTTCTCCGGAATCATTTTTGCGAACCAGCAGGCTAAGACCGGTTTTTTACCCGGTATCGATGCCTTTCGCCGCGCCTCGCCGCGGGTTGCCCATCGTGGTGATACGGATCATAACGAGGCGATATTAGATCATCTCTGGTTGAGTCATTATCGGCTGGCCTTTCAGGATGTGGCGAGCGGTGCGCAGCCGATGCGCAGTCAGGATGGCAAACACATCATCGTATTCAATGGCGAACTCTATAATCATCTGACCTTGCGGGAAAGGATCGGCGCCAAAACCGGCATCCGATTTAGGACGCGTAGTGATACCGAAACGATCCTCGAGGGCTGGAAGGCCCTGGGCGAGGCCATCTTCGATGAGTTTGATGGTGAATACGCCTTTGTGATCATGGACGTCACCGGTGAAAATCTGATCGCCCATCGTGATCACTACGGTGTCAAACCGCTGTTCTTCTATGTTGATGCGCTCGACACCACACCATTTAGTCATTATCAGACACAGTATCGGTTTAACAGCCGACGGCTGGAGTTTGGCAGTGAGATCAAGTCCATCGCCAGCCCCAGGACATGGAACCGTGAGGGCCTGTTGCGACAGTACACCGGTTTGTATGAACCTATCCGCACACCGTTCAATCACATTATCCATCTGCCCGCGGGTGGCGTGTTGCATGCACGCAATACGCGGACCGTGTTTGAATGTACCTTGAAGACCTGCACCACACCCATCAGGCAGGCGGCGCAGGGCAATACAGTGGCCGCGGCAGAGGATTTTGAAAAGGCGGTACATGATTCGGTAGCGGATCGCATGTTGAGCGATGTCGAACTCGGGGTGTATCTGAGTGGCGGGGTTGACTCCAAGGTCATCGCCTATGAACTGTCGCGTTTACATAAACAGTCAGGGCCGCTTAAATCGTTTACCGTGGGTTTTGAGCAGGCCGGTTACGATGAGACCGACGAGGCCTTGCGGTTTTCCCGTCACCTCGGCTTCGACCCGCATGTGATCCGCATCGACAACGCCGCCCTCAACTATTCCTATCCCCGTGCGGTGGAAACCAGCGAACTGGTCCAGCCCTATACCAACGGCGCCGCCAAATGGTGGCTGAGTCTGTTTGCCCGGCAATATGTGCAGGGTGTGTTTACCGGCGATGGGGCCGACGAGGTGTTTTGCGGCTATCCGTCCTATCGCTATGTCAACTGGTGGAA
>JAHEDB010000334.1:3243-3581 GCA_024641465.1 Chromatiales bacterium
AATACAGTGGCCGCGGCAGAGGATTTTGAAAAGGCGGTACATGATTCGGTAGCGGATCGCATGTTGAGCGATGTCGAACTCGGGGTGTATCTGAGTGGCGGGGTTGATTCCAAGGTCATCGCCTATGAACTGTCGCGTTTACATAAACAGTCAGGGCCGCTTAAATCGTTTACCGTGGGTTTTGAGCAGGCCGGTTACGATGAGACCGACGAGGCCTTGCGCTTTTCCCGTCACCTCGGCTTCGACCCGCATGTGATCCGCATCGACAACGCCGCCCTCAACTATTCCTATCCCCGTGCGGTGGAAACCAGCGAACTGGTCCAGCCCTATACCAACGG
>JAHEDB010000335.1 GCA_024641465.1 Chromatiales bacterium
TTCACTCCTCGGTTTTAACAGGATGGTGGTCTCGATCATGGTCAGCGGCGCCGGATCGGTGGCGGTATCGGCGCGGCCGATCTTGCCGAACACGCGTTTCACCTCCGGTACGGTACGGATCAGTTTGTCGGTCTGTTGTAGTAACTCCTGCGCCTTACCGACCGAGACACCGGGGAAGGTGGTCGGCATATACATCAGATCGCCTTCATCCAGATCGGGCATGAATTCCGAACCCAGTTGCAACACCGGCCAGAGACTGATGGTCACCAAACCCATGGCGATCAATAACACCCGCCGGGGTTTCTGCAATGTGTAGTGAATGAAAGGCGTATAGATCCTGATCAATACCCGGTTGAGCGGGTTGTCCTGCTCCGGTGTGATGTGACCGCGAATGAAATATCCCATCAACACCGGCACCAGGGTGATAGACAAACCGGCCGCCGCCGCCATGGCATAGGTCTTGGTGAAGGCCAGCGGCGCAAACAACCGGCCTTCCTGTGCCTCCAGGGTAAACACCGGCAGGAATGACAGGGTAATGATCATTAATGAGAAGAACAGCGCCGGACCGACTTCGAGCGACGCCTCACGGATGATACGCCAGCGGTTTTCATCGGTGAGGGGTTCGCGCTCGATATGTTTGTGCACGTTCTCGATCATCACGATCGCCCCATCGACCATCGCTCCGATAGCGATGGCGATGCCACCGAGCGACATGATATTGGCATTGATACCCTGGCTGTGCATAATAATGAAGGCCGTGAGTATACCAATAGGCAGACTGACGATCGCCACCAGCGCCGAGCGCATGTGAAACAGGAATACCGCGCAGACGATCGCCACGACAATAAATTCCTCAATCAGTTTTGAATTGAGGTTATCGACGGCGCGCTTGATCAGGGCCGAGCGATCATAGGTCTCGACGATCTCCACTCCGGCAGGCAAACCCTTTTGCAGTTTGGCCAGTTTTTCTTTTACCCCCTGGATGGTGGTCAGGGCATTTTCACCGAAGCGCATCACGATGATGCCGCCCACCACTTCACCCTCGCCGTCCAGTTCGGCGATACCGCGACGCATCTGCGGACCAAGGCGGATCTCGGCGACATCCTTCAACAGGATCGGCGTGCCCTGTTTGTTGACACCCAGCGGGATACTGCGCAGATCATCCAGGTCATTGATATAACCGGTTGCGCGCACCATGTACTCGGCCTCGGCCATTTCGATCACCGAACCACCGACTTCCTGATTGGCGTTCTTGATCGCCATACTCACTACCTGCAAGGGCAGGTCATAGGCGCGCAGTCGATCCGGATCGAGCACCACCTGATATTGCTTGACCATGCCGCCCACGGTCGCCACCTCGGAGACACCGGCCACGGTCTGCAATTCATATTTCAGGAACCAGTCCTGCAGGCTGCGCAGTTGCGACAGATCGAGTTTGTTACTGCGATCCACCAGGGCATACTCATACACCCAGCCCACACCGGTCGCATCGGGACCAAGCGCCGGGCGCGCCTCCGGCGGCAGGCGTGTCGCCACCTGACTGAGATATTCCAGCACCCGCGAACGCGCCCAATAGGGATCGGTACCGTCCTTGAAGATCACATAGACATAGGAATCACTAAAGAAGGAATAGCCCCGCACCGTCACCGCACCCGGCACCGACAACATCGCGGTGGTCAGGGGATAGGTCACCTGATCCTCCACCACTCGCGGCGCCTGGCCGGGGTAGGTGGTCTTGATGATCACCTGCACGTCCGACAGATCCGGAATAGCATCGAGCGGGGTGTTCTTTACCGCATACAGACCCCAGCCGATCAGAATAACCGTCAGTAATAAAACCAGGAAACGGTTCTTGAGTGACCAATCGATAATACCTGTAATCATTTTTAACTCCTGAAAATCATCACTACCAGGGCACTGAGGTTATAATTTAAAAATAAATATCACCACCAAGACACCAAGGCGCCAAGTCATAAAACTCGTCTTTTAATGCCATTCTTTATCACTGGCACATTAAAGTTTATTAATAGACCTATGCGTTTTTTCATTAACTTCAGATAGGTCAGCAGTTGTGCCTCGTGTACCGGCAACAAGATTTCTACTGCCTTTAACTCGACTACAACATTACCTTCGACCAACAAGTCAGCCCTTAAACCTGCATCCAGTTTGATACCGTCATATTCAATTGAAACCTGTTTCTGTTGTTCAATCGCCAGACCTCTCTTTTTAATTTCATGTGCCAGACATATTTCATAAACCGACTCTAACAACCCCGGTCCAAGATTTTTATGCACATGGTATGCAGCATCTACAACGGCCTTCGCCACGTTATCCACTTCCATAGGTGGTTCCTGATACCTGTTTCCCATTATTCTCTCCTTGGTGTCTTGGCGCCTTGGTGGTGAAAATTATTTTTTGACTATCCGCATAGACTTGATAACGTAACCGTTATCGCCTTTTTGTAGTTCAAACTCCACCGCGTCTTCCGGCTTAAAATCTTCCAGCTTCACTGTCGGATTGACGTTGAAAGACATGGTCATCTCCGGCCACTTTAGTTCCGCTATGGGGCCGTGGGACATTTTCACCTTGCCTTCGCCAGCGAAGATCTCGCGGAGGATCCCGTTACCGGTGATCTTTGCCTGCGTCGCTGCCTGTTCGTTTTTGTCCGTATCACTGGGGTTTTGGGCTGACTCCATCTGGTGTTGACTGTGATCCATTCCGGCCGCTGGTGTTGCATCAGGCATTTGATGCTGACTGTGATCCATTGTATCGGTCGCCGGCTGTGTTGGTTTTTCCGGCGGAGTGAGTGCCGGTGTTTGCATACGTTGCAGGCTGGCCTTGAGGCTGGCCTCGGAATCGATCAGGAACTGGCCGGAGGTCACGACGGTGTCCCCGGCTTGTAGTCCGGCCTGGATTTCGATCCAGTCGCCCGATTCGATGCCCACCACGACTTCACGAGGCTGGAAACGTCCCTTGTCGGACTTGAGGATCACACGGGCAGTACCACCAGTGCGGATCAGGGCCTCGCGCGGGATGACCACCACATCCTGTTTCGGTCCGCCATAGATGGTGACCTTGGCAAACATATTGGGCTTGAGGGTCTCATCCATATTTTTGAATGCCAGCCGGACCTTAAGGGTGCGGGTCTGTTGATTGAGGCTGGGATAGATGTATTCCACCTTGCCCTCCCAGGTGCGACCCGGCACATAGGACAGACTGACATCGGCCGGTTGATTCTCCTGCACCCAGTTGGCCTGGCTCTCGAACACCTCGGCGAGGATCCAGATCGATGACAGGTCGGCCAGGCTCATCACTTCCATATCAGGAGCGATGTACATGCCCTCACGTACCAGGAGTTTGGCGACGATGCCGTCCTGCGGGGCATAGACGCGGACAAACTGGCTGGAGCGACGGTTCTTTTTGATTTCGCGGATCTGCTGTTCGGAGATCCCCAGCGCCAGCAGGCGTTCGCGCGAGGCATTGAGCAAAAACTGGCTGCCGCTCTTCACGGCCTGAATATAATCGTCCTGGGCATTTACCAACTCAGGCGAATACAGTTCAAATAATAACTGGCCCT
>JAHEDB010000336.1 GCA_024641465.1 Chromatiales bacterium
CCCGCCGCAACAATCAGACCATCCATTTTCGCTACCTGATACGGTTTGGTAAACCGGTCTTCCAGTTGCGACAGGGGGGAATTGAAGGCCATCGCGGTATGCGCCTTTTGCTGGCTGATCGGCAGGGTGATATCCATCGCCAGCACATCCCGTAACATCACCTGTGGATGACCACCACGATCCACCACGGTCACGGCGATCTGTACTCCTTCCTTGCGACATTGCGCAATGGCGGCCTGGGCAATACGCAAGGCCGTCTCCATGGTCAGGCGTTTGATGGAAACCGTCATGTTTTCATTTGCCGCCGCGGCGGGCACGGTCGATGATCCAATTACAACGGCAATCAATGCCAGGCTTATTTTCGATAATTTCATGGGGCCTCCTGTTGAGGATAATCAGAGTCTGTAACTATCACACTTAATCACGTATTGCGGCTCACAATAAGGTGCTTATGTACAGACATGCAAACTATTCACCTTCAGGCCACCGAGGTGTAGGATAGGTCTCCGCTAACCAATGAGTGATGCACATGATAGACATCCAGTGGATATTTATCTTTTTAATCCTTGGCGTATTCGTCGGCTTTATGGCTGGGCTGCTCGGTATCGGCGGTGGCGGGATCATGGTCCCGGTGCTGACCACGATCTTTTTATATCAGGGCGTGTCGGTCGATAACGTGGTGCACCTGGCCCTGGGTACATCGATGGCCTCGATGATCATCACCTCCACCGCCAGCTTTCGCGCCCATCATGCCAGGGGCGGGGTGATCTGGCCGGTGGTGAAGGGCATGGCGCCCGGCATTATCCTCGGCACCTTTCTCGCCACCTTCCTGGCCTCGTATCTGAGTTCACTGTATCTGGCGATCTTCTTCGCGCTGTTTATGGCCTATGTCTCACTACAGATGTTTATCGATAAAAAACCCAAACCCAGTCGCGAGCTGGCCGGCAAGGCCGGTCTGTTTGTCGCCGGATCCGGTATCGGTGCGATCTCGGCGCTGGTATCCATTGGCGGCGGGTCGCTGACCGTACCATTTCTGACCTGGCAGAATGTCGAGATCAAAAAGGCCATCGGCACCTCGGCGGCCATCGGTCTGCCCATCGCCATTGCCGGTACGCTGGGCTATCTGATCAACGGCTGGTCGCACTTTTCCAGCGACCCGTTTACCTTCGGCTTTGTCTATTTACCCGCCGTGCTGCTAATCGCCAGCACCAGTTTCTTTGCCGCCCCCTACGGTGTCAAACTGGCCCACGCCCTGCCGGTTGCCAGTCTGAAAAAGGTCTTTGCCGTGTTGCTGATCCTGTTGAGCGTAAAGATGTTGTATTCTGTCGTCTGACGGGGCATTTACCAAAGCATAAAATAAACCGCCAAGACGCCAAGTATGCCAAAGATTAATAGTGAATAATATTTTCTTGGCGTCCTTGGCGTCTTGGCGGTTTTACTTTTTTAATCCTTGTTATGCAGGACTGAAAGTTGCCTGGCCTTCTTCCATAACGCATCCGACATCATCACCTTGCCGCGGCTGACAAAGGCCTCGTGGAAGGCTTCGACATCGTTTAGATCATACAGGTAATTAACCATCACCCCATAGGAACTGGCCATACCGTGCGTGGACATGTCGGCACGCAGATTGACGCGTTCGAGACGCGCGCCATTTGACAGGTGAAACATGGCAACCGGGTCGTTTAGTTTGCCGTATTGATTAGGACTGATCAGGTAGACCAATGCCAGCTCACTTAAAATGGCCGAGAGTGCCTCATCCTCAGTCACTGTCTGCTGCTTCAATAACTCTTGCAGTTGCGCCTTTTCCGACAGCGTGACATCCAATCCATGGGCAGTGGCCAGGGCCATGATCGATTCGGCGTGGCGTTGCACAACAGCATCGAAATTGGTGCTATACGGCTGCGGAGTCTTGCCCTGCACCCAGTTGTGGATCTGCGCGGCAAAACTTGGGATGGGCGACAGGGTGGACGATACCTTGATCCATGGACATTCGTGGGTCAGTTCATTCAGCACCCGCTTGATCAAAAAGTTACCGAAGGAGATGCCGCGCAGGCCGGTCTGGGTATTATTGATGGAATAAAAGATCGCCGTGTCGGCCTGTTTTGGATCGAGCACGGGCGCGTGTGGATCGAGCAGACCGGTGACGACGCTCGACAAGCCTTTGACCAGCGCCACTTCAATAAAGATCAATGGCTCATCGGGCATCGCCGGATGAAAGAAGGCGAAGCAGCGCCGGTCCTGCATCAGGCGGCGGCGCAGATCGTCCCAGCCGTGGATCTCATGTACCGACTCGTAATTGATCAGCTTCTCGAGGATATGCGCCGGGCTTTGCCAGTCGATATTGCGCAACTGCAAAAAACCGCGATTGAACCAGGATGAGAGGATGTGTTTCAGATCGGCATCCACCGCGATCAGCTCGGGATGATCCTTTATACAACGCAACAGGTCAGCACGCAGGCCGACCAGTTTGGCGGTGCCGCCCGGCGCCAGGTTGAGGCGACGAAACAACTCCTGCCGCGGCGCCTCGATTGCATTGGTCAGCTCGACCAGGGACTGCGCGGACCGCGACTCAAGATACTTCGTCATGGCGGACTGCATGGCTTGCAAATCTGGATCGAATTGCTCCGCCAGCAGTTTGAAGAAACGCAGTTTTTCCTCTTTGCTGAAGCTGTTGTAGACGTAGAGGATCTCCTGCGACAGGGCGATACCCGAGGCCTCGCCCTGGCCGCGCAACAGTTGCTGACACAGGTCGAGCAGCTGCCGCTTGTTGACCGCATCGTGTTGCAGGCCGAGCAGCTCACGCCCCCGCTCGGCGATTGAGTCAATAACGGTTTGAAACCAGTGACCTTTCATTTTTGATATCCTCCGAAATACAATCCAGAATTCCCTGCCCGCCAAACCAATGAGGATGTACAACGCAGAGGCGCAGAGAGCGCAAAATAATACTTAACGTAGATCTGAACAATTCGATGTAGGGTGCGTCCCACGCACCGTTTCATCAACCGGTGCGCAGGGCGCACCCTACAAATTCCAATTAATCAGAGGTTTCCTGAATTAATTAAGAGCTTAACGTAGATCTGAACAATTCGATGTAGGGTGCGTCCCACGCACCATTTCATCAACCGGTGCGCAAGGCACACCCTACGGATTATAATTAATCAGATATCGTCTGGATCAATCAAGGACTCAGCGCCTTTGCGTTATACTCCAGTCATTAACTGCCATGCCTACGTGACACCGCTCTTAATCTATTTTTCGGTATTAAAAATTTACCCGTACAGGATCTTGACACTCAACAATAACAGGAAATAGCCAAAGAATAATTTCAGTCGCGCCGGTGAAATACGATGCGTCAGCCGTGCCCCATACGGTGCGCACAGGGTACTCGCCACCACGATACTGAAGAAGGCCGGGATATTCACAAAGCCAAGACTCGCCACCGGCCGATGTTCCACGCCCCAACCGGCAATCATAAACCCACTCACCCCGGCGATGGCGATGGGCAGGCCGATGGCCGCCGAGGTCGCGATCGCATTACGGATCGCCATATTGCACCAGGTCAGAAACGGCACACTC
>JAHEDB010000337.1 GCA_024641465.1 Chromatiales bacterium
ATCCGTGCTCAAACCGCAGCCAGGGCGAATGTCGGGATCCTGTTGCCGGGCACCACGGCGGTGGTGGTGAGTCTGCTGGCGATGCAGAGTCAGGGCAGGGTGCCGACCATGCTGGATTATATGCAGGGTGGTGAGCGTCTGCTGGCGGCCTGCCGACTGGCTGGGCTGACACATATTTATACCTCACGGCAATTTATCATCACCAGCCGATTGCAGTCTCTGGTGGAACAATTAGCCGGACAGCTGACGGTTATCTACCTGGAGGACCTGCTGGCCGGGCTGAGTCTGCTTGATCGTTTGCGTGGGTCGCTGGCCGCGCGTTTCCCCTTCCTGAGTTATTATCGCGGTGCGGGCACGGTCGACCCCGATGAGGCGGCGGTGGTGCTGTTTACCTCGGGCACCGAGGGGCCACCCAAGGGGGTGGTGCTGTCGCATTGCAATCTGATGGCCAATATGGCGCAACTGGCGGCGCGGATCGATTTCGGTTCCCAGGACATTGTCTTTAATGCCCTACCTATATATAAGCCGTTTGCCGTTACGGCCGGGGCCCTGCTGCCCTTGACCGCCGGGGTGCGCACTTTCTTTTACCCAAATCCACAGCACTATCGCATCATCCCCGAACTGGTATACAGCACCAATGCCACCATCATGTTTGGCACCGATACCTTTTTAAAGAACTACGCCGGTTATGCCCATCCCTATGACTTTTACAGTATTCGCTATATCTTTGCCGGGGGTGAGAAAGTGCAAGCGGAGACACGCTATCTATGGAGTGATAAGTTCGGCCTGCGCATCCTCGAAGGTTATGGCGCCACCGAGACCAGCCCGGTACTGGCGGCCAATACCCCGATGGAAATGCGTGCCGGGACGGTGGGTAAGTTCCTGCCGGGGATCGAGTACCACGTGGAGGCTATCCAGGGTGTGACAAAGGGTGGCCGACTCTATGTCAAAGGCCCGAATGTCATGCGGGGTTATTTGTCGACTAATAATTTAGGGGGAATCCAGAAACCGGTAACGGCCCTGGGACATGACTGGTATGATACCGGCGATGTGGTGAGTATCGATAGCGAGGGTTATGTCACCCTACTGGGACGGGCCAGGGACTTCAAGGCGTAGTGCTATACTGCTTGACCATATATATAAGAATCATAAATCCAGGGACACCGCATGTTTAAAAATCTCGACCGGCAGGTCATCGCCTGGGCCATGTATGACTGGGGCAATTCTGCCTTTGCCGTGGTGATGCTCACCGCCTTCTTCCCGCCTTTTTTTAAACAGTATCTGTCCACCGATCTCGATGCGACCACCAGCACCTTCTGGCTCGGTGTGGCCAATGCCACTGCCAGTATGATTATCGTGCTGCTCGCGCCGATACTGGGTGCGATTGCCGATGCGGGTAGTTCGAGAAAGAAGTTTCTGCTCAGTTTTGCCGTGCTCGGGATCATCACGACCTTTATGCTGGTCTACGCCGATAAAGGTGACTGGTCATTCGGTCTGTTGTTGTTCGTGATGGCAACGGTCGGCTTTATGGGGGCAAATGTCTTTTATGATGCCCTGATCATGACCGTGGCCCCGGAGAATAAACTGGATTTTATTTCCGGCCTCGGATATGCCATGGGGTATCTCGGTGGCGGCCTGTTACTGGCCTTTGACGTGGCAATGTTTCTGCTGCCGGAGAAATTTGGTTTTGATAATTCCACCCAGGCCATCCAGGCCAGCTTTGTCACGGTCTCGATCTGGTGGGCCTTGTTTTCTTTGCCCCTGCTGTTTTTTGTCAAAGAGAAACAGGCCCGTGTCAAACTCTCGCTGGGGCAGTCGATAACATCCGGCGCCGGTCAACTGCTTGGCACCTTTCAGCAGATCAGGAAACTTAAAGTGGTCATGTTGTTTTTACTCGCCTACTGGTTGTACATCGATGGGGTCGATACGATTATCCGCATGGCGGTGGACTATGGCCTGTCGATCGGTTTTGATACCAGTAACCTGATCACCGCCATCCTGATCACCCAGTTTGTTGGCTTTCCCGCCGCGATTGCCTTTGGCATCATCGGTGAGCGTATCGGCGCCAAGTATGGCATCCTGATCGCGATCGCCGTTTATATCGCGGTTACCATCTGGGCCTTCTGGATGGATAATGTCTATGAGTTCTACGGTCTGGCGATCGTCGTCGGGCTGGTGCAGGGCGGTGTGCAATCCCTGAGTCGATCCTTTTATGCGCGGATCATCCCGGCGAGCAAGTCGGCGGAGTTTTTTGGTTTTTATAATATGCTGGGCAAGTTTGCCGCGGTGTTGGGGCCCTTGATTATGGGCGTGGTGGGGTTGCTGACCCGTGATTCCCGCCTGGCGATTTTGTCGGTGGTGATCCTGTTCATCGCGGGTGGGGCCTTGTTGTGGTTTGTCGATGAACAACAGGGCCGCAGGATGGCGCAGCAACTCGAATAAAGTTGAGTAACACAGATTAATGAAACGCAGAACACTATTAAAACTACTGGGGGCGGGCGCCGTAGCCGGCACCGGTGCGGCCTTCTGGCCTGATGAAGGTTTATTCAATCCCTGCCTGCAGGATAAGACCCCTGCAAACCTGTTGTCACATGATATTGTGCAGTCAGCCTGGCAGGGGATCGATGCCCGGTATTATCTCGACTGTCATGTCCATATCGCCGGAACCGGGGATTCCAATTCGGGTATCTGGTTGCATCCGGATATGCAAAATCCCCTGCAATTGTTGCAATATGCGCGCTTCCGGTTTTATCTGAATGCCGCCTGTGTACAGGGTGACCGGCACATCGATCAACAATATGTCGAACAGTTGTTACGCCTGCGGGCCGATTTTCCCGCCGGGGCAAAATTTATGCTGCTGGCCTTCGATTATCGGCATAATGAACAGGGTGAGATGTTAAAGGATAAATCCCCCTTCGCCGTGCCGAATGAATATGCGGCCCGCTTGGGACAACAATATCCGAACCAGTTTGCCTGGGCGGCCTCGATCCACCCCTATCGCAAGGATTGTGTCGAGCTGCTCGACTGGTCGGTCAAACACGGCGCACGGGCGGTGAAGTGGTTGCCGCCGATGATGGGCATCGATCCTGCCTCACCCTTGTGCGAACGTTTTTATGAGGCCCTGGTCAAACACGACATTCCGCTGCTGACCCACGCCGGTGATGAACACGCCGTGGCGGGTGTCGATGCACAGAAGCTGGGTAATCCGCTGTTACTGCGCAAGCCGCTGGAGCACGGCGTCAAGGTCATCGTCGCCCATTGCGCCACCATGGGGACTAACCGCGACATCGATCAGGGGCCAAACGGTAAGGAACTGAATAATTACGATCTGTTTGCCCGCATGATGGACGAACCACGCTATGAAGGCCGATTGTTCGGTGATATCTCGGCCATCGGACAGGTCAATCGCTACGGACCGGCACTGGCCGATATTATCCAGCGTCAGCAATGGCATCATCGCCTGTTGAACGGTTCGGATTTCCCCCTGCCCGGGGTGATGCCGATCTTCTCGGTCAAACGCATCGCCGCCATGGGGCTGCTGGATGAGCATAAAATTGCTACTATCGTA
>JAHEDB010000338.1 GCA_024641465.1 Chromatiales bacterium
GGATCAATCCCCTTCGATGGCGCGTGTTTGGGGTTTGGTTTTTTAAATATTAAATTAGGAGCGGCAGGGATGCCGCCGCATTGGCAGAGGGGCTGGGATGCCCCTTCTGACAATGCTCAACAAAAAACCAAACCCCAAACACACGTTTGCGCTATCGTAGGGGCGGCTTCTCTTTGGTTACTTGCTCTTGGCCGTCCAAGAGAAAGTAACTCGGCGGTCCGTCCGAGAACGGACTTAACATTCAGCATCGCGGTAGCGATTCAAATTAAAAGTAGATGCCAGATTCACGAGATTGCCGCGGCCCAAAGAACGGGCCTCGCAATGACGTTCAACTTTTGCGGGGAACCGCATCATACGGATCACTCCGAATCTTATCGTGGATATGCATCCGATACTCCACAAACTTATCCATCTCATGAAAATGCATAAACGGATTCCCCTCACACTGTTCCTCGATAGTCGAAGTCTCCTTCAACGCATAGTTATGCCCCGGGTGAATCACCGTATCACCGGGTAGCCTGGCCATTTTACGCAGGGTGTCGTACATCACCTCCGGGTCACCACCCGCGAGGTCGCAACGACCGCAACCGAACACGAACATGGTGTCGCCGGTGATGAGGTCGTGGTTGATCTTGTAGCAGGCGGAGCCGGGGGTGTGGCCGGGGGTGTGGAGGATTTCGATCCTGGTGTCGCCGAGCTGGATGATGTCGCCGCCGTGGTGCAGGGTGGGGACGTTGATCACATGGCCCCAGAAGTCGGCCTCGGGTTTGAGCAGGTGTAGTTGGGCATCGCTGTTGTTTAAGACCTGTTGAATACCGTTGATGTGGTCGTGGTGGGAGTGGGTGAGCAGGATGTCGGTGATGGTGACGCCTTTTTGTTTGGCGAGTTTCAGGACTTCATCGACCTCCCAGGCGGGGTCGACGACAGCGGCGCGGCCGGTTTTTTTGTCGCTGATCAGATAGATGAAGTTTTCCATCGGTCCGAGTTCGAGGGCGTTGATCTCATAAGTGGATTGGCTGGCGGTGGTTTTGCTCATGGGGGGCTCCGGTGTATTGGCGTACAGGCATTGTAACGCCAATAGTGGGCGCTGCTACAATACGAGCTTTCCCGCTTTGGAGATCGGTATCGTGGAACCCAAATTCTGGCATGAGCGCTGGCATAACAATCTGATTGGCTTTCATCTGGATGAGGTGAATCCATATTTACAGGAGCATTGGCCGGAGCTGGCGGTTGCCAGGGGCAGTCGGGTGCTGGTGCCGCTGTGTGGCAAGAGTATGGATTTGGTGTGGCTGGCGGAGCAGGGCTATGAGGTGGTCGGGGTGGAGTTGAGCCCGCTGGCGGTGGCGGCGTTTTTTGACGAACAGGGGCTGAGTGCCGACAAAAACGTGGCGGATTGTTTTGATGTCTGGCGCAGTGGCAATATCACGATTATTTGTGCCGATTTTTTTGACCTGACCCCGGCCGATGTCGGCCCGATTGATGTGGTTTATGACCGGGCCGCGCTGATTGCCATGCCAGAAAAAATGCGGCCGGGCTACGTGCGGCAGCTCAAATCCTTGCTGAAGGGGCCGATGAAGATGTTATTGGTCACGCTATTCTATGATCAGGGACAAATGGATGGACCGCCGTTTGCGGTTGGCACCGATGAGGTACGGAAATTGCTATCTGATACCTGTGAGATTGATATGCGTCAGGATCTGGACATACTTGAGCAAAATGCCAGGTTTAAGCAACGCGGGATGAATTTGCTCCGGGAGCAGGTTTACCTCTTGCGGTCAAGGAACTAAACGGCGAAAATAAGCACACATAAAAAATGTGCTAAATAACCCGTTACCGATGTGGATTTACCCCATCGGGCCATACAAGGGAAAAAGGAAAACGACATGGGAATGACCAGGTTTTCGGGACAGCACGTCAGGGGGATGCTCGTGGTGGCGAGCCTGATGGGTGTGTTGTTTCCAGTAATCAGCCAGGCGAAAAGCGCCTATTTTCTTTATCAGTTGCCAGATGGCAGCCGGATGATCACGGATCGACCGGTGACGGATAAAAAATACACCCTGGTGCGCTCCAGCAACCAGGTTTCCGGGCTCGGCCGCCAGGCCGCCAATAAATACAATCACCAGCGGGTGGCCAAGATCGACGACTATGAGTCATTGATCCGTCGCGCCTCGGACCGCTATGGCGTCGATATCGCCCTGGTCAAGGCCGTGATCCATACCGAATCCCACTTCAATCCGGATGCCACCTCGCGCAAGGGGGCCTCGGGCCTGATGCAGCTGATGCCGGAGACGGCGGCCAAGTATGGTATTCGAGACCTGTACAATCCCAAGCAGAATATTGAGGGTGGGGTGCGTCACCTGCGTTATCTGCTGGGCAAGTATCGCAACAATCTCAAGAATGCGATTGCCGCCTATAACGCCGGTGAGATGGCGGTGAAGAAGTATGACGGGATCCCGCCCTATCCCGAGACCCAGAAATACGTCTCCAGTGTCCTGAAATATCACGGCTTCTACAGCGCCTGGAATTGAATGGTTTGCTGAAGCGGGGCCTGACGGGCGACGCTTCAGCAGGCTGACCGCACGTTATACTGATCTTGCTATTGTTGTTGCTGCATATTGGCCAGCATCAAACGCGCTTCCTGCTTGAGTTTTTCTCCCAAACCATCCCCAATCTTGTCCAGGTCGTCCTGTAATTTCTGGAGTTTAATTGCTTCGTTGATCTGATTGAGGGCCGGTTCCAGCTGATAGGTCGGCCCCCAGCTCTGTCCGAGGTCCACCATGATGACCTGCCAGGGATAGTGCAGCTGTTTCTGGCCCTTCAGCCGGTTCAGGTAAGTGATCAGTAACTTCGGATACAGCGGCGAGGCGGCGTAAAAGCTCACCTGCGGTAGTTTCCACAAATCCCCCTGGCCATTGAGATGGCCCTCACAGGACCAGCAGGGTTGCACCAGGCGCAGGGTCGATAGCTCGAAGACCACCTTTACCACCCGGGTTTCAATGGGGTGTTTGTCCGGTTCACTCGACAGGGCCTGTGGGGCATTGCTGCACGCGGAGTGGCAATCCTGATGCGGGTGACCGGTATCACCGGGCAACTGGCAATTTGGGCAGGGACGCTCTTCCCGTGCTCCGGGTTGTGCGATGAGTTGCTGTAGTTCCTGTTCGGCCTGTTGCTTATTGAGGAAACCGGGTTTTGGTGTTGGAATATACATGGTTTACCCTTCCATAGCGGTACACTCAGGGTATCGACAGGATAGCGACATGGTTGAGTGCATTACCTGTGATAGCGAATAGATTCACTGGAAAACCATGTGTATTAATCCTCACTTTAACTAGCGAAAAAACACCGGCAATGATTATCCACCTCGACATGGACGCCTTTTATGCCTCGGTAGAGGAGCTGGACCGGCCTGAGTTGCGCGGCCAGCCGGTGATTGTCGGCGGTCCGTCCGAGGCCAGGAGCGTGGTCTCGGCGGCCAATTACCTGGCGCGGGCCGCGGGGGTGCACAGTGCCATGCCCATGGCCCAGGCCCTGCGGTTGTGTCCCCAAGC
>JAHEDB010000339.1 GCA_024641465.1 Chromatiales bacterium
AATACTTTATCAAGAAAGTGCACGAACACAAATTCCTGCGCCCCAGTCCCCGGGTCCTGATCTGCGTCCCCTGCGGCTCCACCCAGGTGGAACGCCGGGCGATCCGCGAATCGGCCGCCGGCGCGGGGGCACGCGAAGTTTACCTGATCGAAGAGCCTATGGCTGCTGCCATCGGCGCCGGTATGCCAATTAATGAGGCGCGAGGCTCCATGGTGCTGGATATCGGCGGGGGCACCACCGAGGTAGCAGTCCTGTCCCTCAGCGGTATCGTCTATTCCGCCTCGGTCCGTATCGGTGGCGACCGCTTCGATGAGGCCATTATCAACTATATCCGCCGCAATTATGGCAGCCTGATCGGTGAATCCACCGCCGAACGCCTGAAGAAAGAGATCGGCACCGCCTACCCGGGCAATGAGATCCGGGAGATGGAAGTCCGCGGTCGCAATCTGGCCGAAGGTGTGCCGAGAAGATTCACCCTCAACAGCAATGAGATCCTTGAAGCCCTGCAGGAGCCCCTCAGCGGGATCGTCAGTGCCGTCAAAACCGCCCTCGAACAGACTCCGCCGGAACTGGCCTCGGATATCGCCGAACGCGGCATGGTCCTGACCGGTGGTGGCGCCCTGTTGCACGACCTGGATCGCCTGCTGATGGAAGAGACCGGTCTGCCGGTGATTATTGCCGAGGACCCACTGACCTGCGTGGCCCGTGGTGGTGGTCGCGCCCTGGAAATGATGGACGAAACTGGTGGAGAACTGTTTAGTACTGAATAATTATTAACAGATGCTGAACGACGCGAACTTCGAACCAGGCAAAATAAGGCCAACTCAACTTATTTTTAACACAGCCGATAGCATTATTAACATGCTAACGGCTGTTTTTTATGCATGGTAATTTTTGATCTTTTGGGAGCGATACCATCAAACTGACGTTTCAACAGTCATCTCTGGGCCTGCGATTATTCTTTCTCGTAGCCCTGTCGATCACCCTGATGACCCTGGATCACCGCTTCCACCACGTCGATCAGCTCCGTGCCGGCCTGTCGATTGTCGTCTACCCGATTCGTTATCTGGTGAATATGCCGGCCGATATGGGCAACTGGGCCTCCCAGGCCTTCATGTCCCGCAAGTCTTTACAGGAAGAAAACATCGACCTCAAGACCAAGAACCAGCTGCTCAAGACCGAGCTGCAAAAATTTAATTACGTCAAAACCGAAAACCTGCATCTGCGCGCCCTGCTCAAGTCCTCGAAACAATTTGAAAGCCGGGTATTGATCGCGGAGCTTTTGTCGGTGGACCTGGATCCCTACAGGCGCCAGGTGGTGATCAACAAGGGCAGCAACCACGGTGTGTATGCCGGGCAACCCATGGTCGATGCCCAGGGGGTGATGGGCCTGGTGACCCACGTCGGCCTGTTCACCAGTACCGCCCTGCTGGTCACCGATCCCAACCATGCCCTGCCGATCCAGATGTTGCGTAACGGCCTGCGCGCCATTGCCAACGGTACCGGCGCGGTAAACCGGCTGGAGCTGGAAAACATCCCCAATAATACCGATATCAAGGTCGGTGATGAGTTTGTCAGTTCCGGTCTCGGTTGCGTATTCCCCACCGGCTATCCCGCCGGGCGGATCATCGAGATCAATACCGACCCCAGCCTGCCGTTTGCCCAGGTTATTGCCGAGCCCGCCGCCGCCCTGGATCGTTCCAGGGAGGTACTGCTGGTCTGGCCAAGCGATGAGCGCCGCGAAGATGGCCAAAACCCCTGCAAGCAAATCATGGAGGCGAAAAAGTGAATTACACCGGACGCCGTGGTAGCGGCATCATTGCGCTGAGTTTTGTCGCGGCTTTTACCTTATTAATGATGCCTCTACCGAGCTGGGCGCAGCTATTGCGTCCGGAATGGGTAGCCATGGTCGTCATCTACTGGACGATGGCCCTGCCAAATCGTGTCGGGATCGGTATCGGCTGGTTTGCCGGGCTGATCGTCGACGTGATCCGCGACTCACTGTTGGGCCAGCACGCGCTGGCCCTGGCGGTGGTGGCCTTTCTGACCCTCCGCCTGCACCAGCGGATCCGTGTTTATCCGCCTGGCCAGCAGGCGATTACGATTTTTCTGGTCATGGTGATCAATTTTCTGATCATCCTGTGGATTCGCGGCATCATGGGTCAGGCGCCCGATCTCTGGCAGGTGCTGTTACCCGCACTGACCACGGCCATCCTCTGGCCGGGTGTCTTTATGGTACTGAGATTCCTGCGCCGCCAGTTCCATGTAAGCTAAGCAAGCCATGGCCAAGCTCGATTCCTTCACCCTCAGAGATCCGATTCGTGAATCCCTGCTGTTTAACCGGCGCCTGATGTTCACCATCGTGGTGATGGTCGTCCTTAGCCTGGTGCTGCTCGCACGCCTGTTCCTGTTACAGGTCATCAACAACACCCACTACACCACCCTGTCGGAAAAAAACCGGGTCAATATCCTGCCCATCGCCCCGACCCGCGGCATGATCTATGACCGTAACGGCGTGCTGATCGCCCACAACGTCCCCAGTTTTATTCTCAATATCATCCCCGAGCGGGTGGATAACATGAATACCACCCTGGCGACGCTTAAACAGATGATCACCCTTACCGACAAAGAAGTTGCACAATTCAAACGCCAGTTACGCCGCAAACGCAAGTTCGTCAGTATCCCCTTGCGCTATCGCCTCAACGATGCCGAAGTGGCGCGCATCGCCGTCAATCAATACCGCTTGCCCGGTGTGCAAATCCAGGCCGAGCTATCCCGCCATTATCCCCTCGGCGGACTCATGGCCCATGTCGCCGGTTATGTCGGCCGCATCAGTGAAGCCGATCTGCAACAGCTCGACAGCAGTGAATATGGCGCATCCAGCCACATCGGCAAGGTGGGCATCGAGAAATATTATGAAGATCTCCTGCATGGTAAAGTCGGTTACCAGCGGGTGGAAACCAATGCCCAGGGCCGCATCATCAAGGTCCTCGAACGCACCCTGCCGATCCCGGGCAAAACCCTGTTTCTGAATGTCGATGTGCATTTACAGGCCGTGGTGCAGAAGGCCTTTGTTGACGATAAAAATAATGGCGCCCTGGTCGCTATCGAGCCGGAGACCGGCGCCGTGCTGGCGATGGCCAGCATCCCGACGTACGATCCCAATCTATTTGTGCACGGCCTCGAAACCGACGATTACCAGACCCTCAGCAAATCGCCGGATCGCCCCCTGTTTAACCGCGCCCTGCAGGGTCAATATCCGCCGGGCTCAACCCTCAAACCCGTGCTGGGTCTGGCCGGTCTGGAACTGGATGAGATAACCGCCCTCAATCCCATTCATTGCAGAGGCTGGTACCGGCTGGAGGATGATGTCGATGAACGCCGTTACCGTGACTGGAAACCGGAAGGCCACGGCACCCTCAACCTGACCGACGCCATTGCCGAATCCTGCGATGTGTTTTTTTATAATCTGGCCTATAACCTGGGCATTGATCGTATCCACCAATATCTGACCGCCTTTGGCCTGGGTAAGAAAACCGGC
>JAHEDB010000340.1 GCA_024641465.1 Chromatiales bacterium
GGCGCCAGCGGGCGTGATTGCGCATTGGCGGTCTGACCACTGCCGTTGGTTGGGTGACACAGCGAATGCGTTCCACCGGTGGTGCGCAATCGACCCCCTGTAATTTTGGTTGGGTCGAGGAGAACGGCAGTTTTTCCGGCAGATTGCGGTTGCTGCAGGTCGACTCGATCACCAGGGTGCGGTCTTCCGGGATGTTGGGATTGAATTGCAGATCGACCAGATTCAGAAACACGTCGCTGCCTTCGTCACGGTGATAGGCGCTCATCCTGGCGTTACGCCGATTGGCAAACCAGTAGGAGTAGTTGGTCGAGTCCTGGTATTTATGGCTCAGGCCATAGAATGGAAGATAGTCCTCTTCCTTACCGGTGGACGAGGTACCGATCACCTTGTCGATGGAATAGACTTCATAACCGGTGGGACGGCGTGCATCGGGTATCACCTGATATTCCTGCTGGGTGTGGTCCAGCTTGATCGGATCGGCGCGGTGCTGAAACAGGTTGATGGCCGGTGTACAGCCGAGCAGGAAGGTTTCCGCCGAGATGTTGTGCTCCAGTTCGACATCGGATGAACCGAGATAGATATACAGGTCGAGTTTGTTGCCGGCCGTGTCGGGTATCCGTTTGGCCAGACCGACAATATCGACAAACATGAATTTTTCCGGAAAGACAAAGTACTCGGTCAGCAGGCGGTAACCGAGGAAGGACGAATCCGGATAGGGCAGGAGGCCTTCATCAATATCGAAGCCTACCGGCTGGATGGCATTCTTGCCGAGGAAGATCGGTGCGGTGTCGCCTTCGCCGAGGGACATCACGATATTGCAACAATCACCCAGCAGCATCTGGTAGAGCGGATTGATGTGCTGGGCCTGACCCTTCAGGTAAAAACGGATCCGATCCGGTCGCATCTCGGCCAGGCTGATCTCTTCGTTATAGGTTTCGAGACTGATCTTCAGCACACCACCGGCGCCGCGTACCTCCGCAGAACCCGGTGTGGTAAAGGGACGGCCGATCAGATTGGCGGCGGTGACCTTGATGGGCAGCAGTTCGGTGGGATAGGTGGTGGAGAAACGGCAGTTCTCACCCTGAAACTGTTCGGTTTCCAGCAAGGTGTTTTTATCGAGCCGATAGGGTGATTCGAGTTGCTCCGGGTCACCGACAAACTGCACGATGGTGGTGGAGGGGATCGGCCGCTGGTAGTGTGGAAACAGCACACCCAGCAGGGCATCGCTCAATTCCGGAAAGTCGTCGTCGAGTTTATGCTGGATGCGGGCATTGAGATAGGCGAAGCTCTCGATCAATCGCGAGACGTGCGGGTCTTCGATGGTATCGGAGTTGATGCCCAGCCGGCCGGCGATCTTGGGGTGTTCCTCCGCAAACTCGGCGCCGAGCTGGCGGATGAAGGCCAGTTCCTTTTCATAATAGGGGAGTAATTCGTCAGCCATGTCCTACTTCTTTTACGCTTACGTTACGGGTTACCGATTCCAGCACGGAGTCAAACACCACGACTTCGGGGGCGGGGTCGGCGTATAAAACGGCATCGATCCGAAAACGCAGGGTACGATCCGTGTTGTCCTTGTTATCCAGGTATTGAACCTTGACGGTCTTGAAGCGCGGTTCAAAGCGACGCAGGATAATTTCCAGTTTGTTGGTAAATTCCTTGCGCTTGTCATTGTCCACGATATTGACGGTTGCCAGGTCCGGCATGCCGTAGTTCAGTATCGAATCTTCGATCTGTGTAAATTCCTCGGCGGGTTCGACCACGCGGTAACGCGAATTCAACAGGCGTTCCAGGTCACGGCGTACGCTGCTGCGCAGCTCTTTCAGACGCTGATGTTTGCCGGGATCGATCTCGGTCTGGTTGTGTGGTTCGTCATCGAACAGGCGATCGAGGATCGAGGGCCGGAGTTTTTTCTTTTTATCGACTCGTGCCATCGTGGTTAGCCTGCCGCCGCAAGTTCAGTGACCAGTTCCAGCTCAGACACCATCTGGTCCAGTTGATAATGAGGTCGCAGGTGAATGACACACAGGTATTCGCCGGGCTTTGACGGGTGTTCCCGAACTTCGACCGCCGACTCGCGTAGTGGGTAGCGGGCCTGTTCTTCCCAGTCGAGGTCATCCCGGCCGGTGGTATATTTGAACAACCATTCCCGCAGGTATTCTTCACAATCATGCGCGGTGATAAACGAACCGACCTTGTCACGGATCATCACCTTGATGTAGTGCGCGATACGCGAGGCGCACATGACATGTTGTAACATGGCGGATAGCTTGGCATTGACGGTGGCATCCTGATTCGAATAGGTCTTCGGATTCTGGATCGACTGGTTGTTATAGAAGGCCGCGAACGGCAGGTCATAACACTGACACAGCGGCATCAGACCGAGGTCGCTGAGTTCCCGTTCCAGGGTATCGGTGATGATCACATCGGTGACCGGCTTGTGGGCGATCTCATCGCTGTCAGTAGCAAAACAATCGACCGGCAGGTTGGTCAGCAGACCGCCCGCGACATGATTGCGTGGCACACCGCGGATATGCCCGAACCAGCCGACGTTGGTGAATTCACGCAACAGGATACCGGCCACGGCATAGGCGGCATTGCCCCACAGATAATTATTCAGGCCGGTCCTGGGTGGCTTCTCGTAAAAATAAACGCCTTTATAGGAACCGGGCCGGGTGCGGTAGGGCAGGCGCATGAGGATCCGCGGCACAGTCAGTGCGACAAACCTTGAATCCGGTTTGTCACGCAGGGCGCGCCACTTGATATATTCCTGCTGGCCAAAAATAGTTTGCAGATTTAACGGCAGGCCCAACGTGGAAAAATCATCTACCCCGAACAGTTCGCTCGAGGCGGCGGCGACGAACGGCGCAAACGCGGCTGCGGCGATCTGCGCGATCCCTTCAAGGGTAGCGACATCATCCTGCGGGTGTTTGCGTGATACCTTGTGGCTGACCTCGTAGTCGCCGATGATCACCCCGTAGGGTTCACCACCGGGGGTACCATATTCTTCACTGTAGATCTTTTTAAACAGCTGGCTTTGATCAAACTCCAGTGAACGACTGATGTCGCGCGCCACCTCGGCCCAGCTGACATCCATGACCCGGATTTTGATATTGGTGGCGCCATCGGCCTGGACCGCGAGGAACCACAGGCCGCGCCAGGAGGCCTCCAGTTTCTGGAATTTCTCATGGTGAATGATCAGGTTGAGTTGGTCATTTAGCAGTTCATCGATATCGGCTATCGCACGCTGAATCGTGTTGACGATATCGCTTGTGGATTTTATCAGGTTAAAATTTTCGTATTCGATCAACCAGTAAATCAGTGCCCGATGCACATCGTCTTCATCGAGAAATTCACTGAGGTTGGTAATATAGGCCTGTTGGGAATACAGGTCATCCAGGTTTACGGCCGTGGAAGGCGAACCTGGCGGAGCGGGGATGATCGGAGTGCTCGTTGTTGACACGGAAATTCCATTTTAAATGAAGCGGGGATCCGAAGATCCCCGCTTGCATGTTAGCCGGCTTTCGGAATGTTTGCGACGA
>JAHEDB010000018.1 GCA_024641465.1 Chromatiales bacterium
TGACCAGGTCTTCAAGTTCTTTTTCTGAAAGATCGCGATATTTGATTTTTTGCAATTCACCATGTAAACGAATCAATGGCGGGCTACCAACGGCGAGGTGGATATCGGAACCGCCTTGTTCACGACCCAGTTTCAGGAAGGCATTGATTCTGGCCACTATGCAGCTTCCTTGTTAAGCAGGTTTTCCAGGGCGTGTTGCATTTTGACGATATCTTGATATCGTTCATCCGGGTTGGTGGCTATCGCTTTCATAATAATGGCATTGAGGTCATCGCTGATTTTTGGATTAGCCTGATTGGCCGGTTTGGCGTTACCTTCAACGTGTTTGAACAGTGTGGCCATATGGTCTTCTCCCTTGTAGGGCGGATGACCGGTAAACATTTCATACATCAAAATGCCAAGGCTGTATATGTCAGTGCGTGCATCGATCGCCCGGGCCCGAACTTGCTCGGGGGCCATATAAGTCGGCGTGCCAACCAGTATGCCACTCTTGGTAATGCGGGAGTCTGATTGGCTCGCGGCAGCGGCAAGACCAAAATCGACAACTTTTACCAGATCATTTTCACCGACCAGAATGTTTGCAGGTTTCAGGTCACGATGTACCACACCGGCATTATGGGCCACGGCCATGGCTTTGCAGATGTCACAGAATATGCGCTTCAGGCGAGTATGGTCACGTTGGCGTTTAGATTTAATTTCATACGCCAGGGAGTGGCTTGCAAAATACTCCATTGAGATAGCGTAGGATTTACCAAAGGTTATAAAGTCATAGATTCGAATGACATTCTCATGGGTGATTTTACGCGCATATCGAAGTTCGTGAATAAATCGTTGAATGACACTTTCATCGGACGCCATATGCGGATTGAGAAATTTCAGGATGATATCTTCATTGACCATCATATCATTGACCAGCACGACTACCCCAAAGGCGCCCTTGCCGATTTGCCTGATGATCTTGTAACGGTCCGCAAGAATTTGTTCCGGTTTTAATTTTGAGGCATCAATAATTTGATCGGCAAAGACGTCCATTGCTTTACCTGACTGGGAGAGGTCAACGATGGCATCATTGGGGGTATTAATTACTGTTTCGGCCAGACTGCCAGCGGGTTCTTTACCATCGAGTCGAGTTATGATTGATTTCAGTGTAGAGTCAGCGAGGTTACGAAATTCCGGGTTTGAAATGCTGGCGATCTGTTGCAGCCCGCTTTTAACGATGGGCAGATTTTCCTTATCCGTTAGATCCGTAAGTGCCTGGAGTATTTCCTTGGCTAGTTTGTCCTGGGATTTGGATAAGACATTGAGCAGGGGTTTAATGACCGTTTTATCATTCAGTCGGGATATGGCCTGAATGGCCACAGGTGCAGATTCGGGGTGGGTAGAGATCATCTTCAACAGGGAAGGGGTAACCCTTTTATCTCCCATTTGACCCAGGGCATCGGCTGCACGTTCCCGAACCCACCAGTCCTCATCACTTAAGGCCTTGGCGAGGTGTACGACGGCTCGTTTATCCTTGATGGAATTCAGGATCTCGACAGCGGTTCGACGCAGGAACTCGTCCTTGTCTTTTATCAGTTCCAGCACGGCCTCTACAACCTTTGGACCACCGATACTGCCGAGCGCATCGGCGGCGCGGACTTTAACCCACCAGTCCTTGTCACGCATGGCGATCAGTAAATCCTTGATGGCACGAGGATCACCAACTTCATTCAGGACCTCAACGGCTGCACGACGGACATATTCGGATTCATCCTGCAAAATATCAATCAGATATTTTACTGTATCGGGGGCTTTGATTTTTATCAGGGCATCGATGGTTTTGCTTTGAACCGTGAGGTCGGGATCCTTTAGTAATTGACAAAGAGGGCTTACCGGCACTTTGACCGTGGTTTCACCCAGGCCATCAATCGCAACCTGGCGGACATTTTTGTTTGGGTCATTTATTGCTTGCAACAATACATCCCGCACGGTTTCGGTATGAAAGCGGGAGATAATTTTTATGATATTGAAACGGATATTCAGATCAGGGCTGTCAGCGTATTTGAGCAGGTCATTCAGATGTGTTGCATCAGCAACCTCATCAAGGACTTTCAGAATCATGAGCCGGATATTTTTCTCGACCTGATTCAGCATGCCGAGCAGGGTTTTGGCATTCAGCTTGGTTCTGTGGGCGAGTAAGATCTGAACCAGTACGTTCTTTGGAATGTCAGGGTCATCAAACAGTTCAAACAGTCTGTTTGGATCATATTGCTGCGAATTGGCCAGGACCCGCATGGTGCCCGCCACTATTCGGTTATCCTGGTCGGCCAGACCATCGATGTAGTATTTTAGATTCCTGTTATCGAGCATACTGCCGAGCAATTGCTCAACCGGTGAGTTGGCAGGAGATTCACCCAGGGCAACAATCAGTTTGGGGATGGCCGCGTCGCCGATCTGTTTCAGTTTGGTATAGGCTTCCTTCGCTTCGGCACTGTTCACACCAGAACTGCCGAGTAGCGTATCGATGGCTTTATTGGCCTGAAATCCTTTAATTATGCTCATGATGCTGCTTTCAATATCAGACCTGATCAACCTGAACTATCGATATAAAATACGGTGTTGGATAGTTACTGTGTAGACTGCAAGCTGGAGCAGATGATCGATCTGTTGTCTGGCACAGAGTGTCTGTTCGGTACATGCATGAGTCGGATTTTGGAGTTTGTAGCGAGTCTGTATAGTGCGTGTCGACGGTCATTGGAATTGACCCGGTATCGATTATCCCATGCCGCAGACGAGCATCGAAATGCCTTCGACGCGTAATCGCCCCGAGTTTTGTTGTCAATGTCACGCGTTGTGGTGCCACACGATCTCCCTGGCTGTCTGTGCAAACAGTAAGTGCAGAATTATAACCTTAATATATTCTCGCTGGGGAGAAATATAAGGATATTTTGTGTATTCCGCTATTAAAAAATTACCTAATTATCAAAAGCTTGCCGGGCCAACAAATCATCAGTTTTGTGCTATTTCCCGTCGTGGATAGATACGCCCGGCACGAATATAGCGTTTTCGCCAATAAGGGGTATCCAGGCGGGCAATCGCTACGGATTTACCTGTCGAGGGGGCGTGTATAAAGCGGTTCTTTCCCAGGTAGATCCCCACATGGGATATCCGGGAGCGTGAAATTCGGAAAAAAATCAGGTCCCCCCGGGCGAGCTGCTCTCGAGATACGGCCCGTGTTCGTTTGTATTGTCCAAACGTGGTTCTGGGCAGGGCCACTCCGGCCTGAAGAAAACTGTAATAGACCAGCCCACTGCAATCAAAACCTTCGTCCGGTGATTCACCGCCATATTTGTAATCGGTCCCCAGTTGGGCCCTGGCGGTTTGGATAACCGTGCTCGTATCGATGGGGCCTGTTTGATGGGTGTGGTGTCGCGGTGCGACGCTGCCGCAGGCGCCCAGACCCAGCAATAGGATACTGATGGATACCATCTTTAAAAAGGAAATCTGCATTTAGCGTCTCTGAGCCGGTAGACTTAAGTCACATTATAGAAAATAGTCGTAAATGTTCACAATGTCCTTAAATCTTAATAATCAATTAGATATAGCATATTATTCATTTGTTGTATCATAAATATCCTTATTATTTAAGTAAAAAAAACTGAATTTGTTCAATTAATAACCGATATTCTTCCCCAGATAAGGTAATACACCTTTTGTAACTGAGTATTTATCTATGGATTCCTCCGCAGTATCCAACAGGCAGGGTGTGTCGGACTCGACCCCTGAGCCTTCGACCCGTAACCGCTCAGACCAGGACTATGCCCGTCAGGCGGCGGTGGAGGATGCCATGCGCCAGCAACAACGGGCAGCCAATAATCGGGAAGTGGAAAGACGTTTGGCTCAGTCGGCCTTTGCTCAAAGTGTCGAACAGGACAGGGCATTGCAGAAGAGCAACCAGCAGGCCGGGGTGGAAAAAATGGTTCGCTCCGTGGTGCGTAAGGAATCGGCTCAGCAAGAGCAGAGTCGCTCACAGGAGGATTCCCCGTCTAGTGATACCAATACTGACTATGTCCGTGAAAAACTCAATTCGACTTATGGTAGTTCCAGCCAGGAATCTCCTCGGGATGAAGAGCTTCGTCCCAGTCCATCTGAACGCCAGCAGCAGCGCGCACTGGAAAACTATCAACAATCAACGCGTAATCGTGTCGATCACACGGTGGAACTGATCGTCTAGATAATGCGGGTATTTTGCCATTACCGGTAATCTCCGAACTGAATCATACTAATTAGAGGGGAAGCGGGGCTATAATACCAGTCTTGTATCAGCAAGCACTTTGAGTTGAATCATGGTCCGCCGCCCAACGCGTAAACGCAAATCCACCGTACAGCAACAGAATAAACGCTACTCCAGGACAAAATCACGCATTAAAAACCGCCTTCTGCGTTGGCCTCACTGGCGCAAGACAGTGATTGGTCTGGCCGTTTTATTTCTGGCCTATGTCGTTTTCCTGGATGTCGTGATTCGCGTCAGTTTTGAGGGCAAGCGCTGGGCCTTGCCGGCGCATGTCTATGCCCGGCCACTGGAACTCTATCCCGGCGTCAGATTGTCACCAAGCCAGTTCAACCAGGAACTGGAGCGTCTGGGCTATCGCTATGCCTACCGCCCCACCGAACCCGGCACCTTTGCTCGCCAGGATGATCGGTTTTATCTCATTACCCGTTCCTTCCAGTTCTGGGATAGCAAAGAACCCTCCCGTCAATTGGATATTCACTTTGCTGATGGTCGGCTGGAGAGCCTGCGGGATGCCAGTCTCGACAAAGAGTTGACCCTGGCGAGAATGGATCCGCCGCGTATCGGCGGCATTTATCCGGCTCACCATGAAGATCGTATCCTGGTGCAGCTGAAGGATACCCCGCCCTTATTGGGGCAGGCGCTGATCGTGGTGGAGGATCGAAATTTTTACAGCCATATAGGTCTGGATCCCCGCGCCATCGCCCGGGCGCTGTGGGTCAACCTGACCGGTTCCGGCGGTTTGCAGGGCGGCAGCACGCTCACCCAGCAACTGGTGAAGAATTTCTTTCTGTCCAATGCCCGTAGCCTGTGGCGTAAGGCCAATGAGGCCATCATGGCCCTGTTGCTGGAATGGCACTATGACAAGAACGAGATCCTTGAGGCCTATTTCAACGAGGTCTACCTGGGACAGGACGGTAACCGCGCCATCCATGGTTTTGGTCTGGCCAGTCGCTTTTATTTTGATAAGCCGATCGAGCGTCTGACCCTCCCTGAGGTTGCGGTCATGGTAGCGATGATCCGTGGGCCGGGTTATTACCACCCCTATCGCCATCCGGGTCGTCTGCTGGAGCGGCGTAATCTGGTGCTGGATCTGATGGCCCAACAGGGTGTCATTCGTCAGAGTCAGGCACTGTCGGCTAAACAGTCAGCGCTGGGGGTGATTCAGGATCGCACCACATCCGCTAATTCTTATCCCGCCTTTATGGATCTGGTGCGGCGGCAATTGAAAGAGGATTATCGGGAAAAGGATCTGACATCGGAGGGCCTGCGGATCTTCACCACCCTCGACCCCTCGGTGCAGGTCACCGTGGAGGAGACTGTCAAACAACAGGTCAAGGCCCTCGATCGGCAACGAGGCCTCAATGATCAACTGCAATCGGCCGTGGTGATCACCAGCACCACCAATGGCGAGGTGCTGGCCATGCTGGGGGATCGCAAGCCGGGTTATGCCGGATTTAATCGGGTGCTGGATGCCCAACGACCGGTCGGTTCACTGCTGAAACCGGCGATCTATCTGACCGCTATTGAAAAGGCCCGGCAGTACAATCTGTTGAGCCTGATCGATGATGCGGCCATTACCCTCAAGGCCCAGGGGGGCGTCACCTGGTCCCCCAAAAACTATGACGGTCAATCCCATGGCGAGGTCCCGCTATATCGGGCCCTGGTCAATTCCTATAACCTGGCCACGGTGCGGCTGGGGATGAAGCTGGGCTTTGAGGCGATTGAGGATACCCTGCATCGCCTCGGTATCAACAAGTCGATCCCACCATATCCGTCCATGTTGCTGGGGGCGATCGAACTCACGCCGCTGGAGATCGCCCAGATGTATCAGACCCTGGCCTCGGGCGGTTTTCGCACCCCACTGCGCGCCATCCGCGAAGTAATGACCGCCGATGGCAAGCCCCTACAGCGTTACCCGATCCATATCGAACAGACCGTGGATGGTAAATCCATCGCGGTCTTGACCAGCGCCATGCAGGAGATCATGCGTAGTGGTACCGGCAAGGGGGTGCGACAGTTTTTCCCCGAGGATGTCGAACTGGCGGGCAAGACCGGCACCACCGATGAATTACGCGATAGCTGGTTTGCCGGTTTTGGCAGTGATTATCTCGGTATCGTCTGGCTCGGCACCGATGACAATCAACCGATCCACCTTACCGGGGGCAGTGGAGCCCTGGTGGTGTGGAGTGATATGATGCGGCGCTTGCAGACACAGTCTCTGTTGCCCAGTGCGGCCGAAGGCGTCGAGGTTTTACCGATAGACCCAGAGTCCCTGCTGGTGGCGGGGTACAGTTGCAGTGGCAAGGTCAATCTGGCCTTTGTTAAAGGTACTGCCCCGGAATACTATGCGCCTTGTGCCGGTGGCGGCAAACGATAGGATTATGAAAGCCCGATGATTAAAGCCCTGTTTTATTTTCTCCTCGTCGGTTTCATGCTTATGCTGGGGGCCTGCACCACCGCCCCGGAAAAACCCGCCGGCTTCGTGGTGGGTGAGGAGCAGGACAAGGGTGAACAGATCCTGCCCGATGACCGCACCAGTAAAACCGTGCTGGCCCTGCTCGATTCTGCCCAGGCGTCGGCCAAGGCCGGCCAACTGCATAATGCGGAGGCCCAGCTCGAACGAGCCTTGCGCATCGAACCCCGCAACGCGGTTCTCTGGTATTACATGGCCAAGCTGCGTCTGCATCAGAATCGACTCGCCGAAGCCGCCGGCCTGGCCGCCAAATCCAACAGCCTGGCGGGTAAGGACCGCAAGCTGCGGGCGGACAACTGGCGGATTATTGCCCATGCCCGGAATCAGCAGGGGGACCTGGCGGGGGCGCAGCAGGCGCAGGAGCAGGTCGATCAACTCAAGCAGTAATCCACACCCCAATCTTTTTAACCGCATGCGTTTGTATTTGTTACACTTCTGATGATGTATATGCAGATATTCATAAAACCATTATGACCGGGCAGCCGACATGAGTAGCGGTCAGGACAAGGGGATCTTTTCAGTTGATAAACTGATCAGTGAGGCGCGTCATCTGGCGGCCGAATACCGCCGCACCACCGGGCAGCCCCTCGGTATCAGCGGCGAGATCGCACAACACGACGCCTGTCAGTTGCTGGACCTCGAGGCCGTCAAGGATGCAAACAGCAGTTATGATGCGCTTGGCCGGGGCCAACGTCAGGGGCAGCGGATCCAGATCAAGGGCCGGGTCATTTTCGATGAGGCCAAAAAGAATCAACGTATCGGTCAGCTCAAGGTTGAGCAGGAGTGGGACAGCGTGATGCTGGTGCTGATGGATGAAAATTACGAAACCGATTGCATCTATGAGGCCAATCGCCTGGCCGTGCTGGACGCGCTGGGTGAACAAACGGATAGCAAGCGCAGCAAGCGGGGCGCGATGTCGGTGGCCAAGTTTAAAAATGTGGCCCATCTGGTCTGGACCCGCCAACAGGGGCTTGTTACCGACGAGGTGTGGGATAATCAATCCGGCACCTGAACGCCCTATATCGAGTTGTAGAGAATCATGACCTTATCTGTCACGGATGTCCTGTCCGCCACCGGCCCACTCGCCGCCTCCCTGGCGGGTTTTGCACCCCGCCTGCAACAACAACAAATGGCCGAGGTGATTGCCGAGGCGCTGCGTAATAAGACCCTGCTGGTGGCCGAGGCCGGTACCGGCACCGGCAAGACCTTCGCCTATCTGGTGCCCAGCCTGCTGAGCGGTAAAAAGGTACTGATCTCCACCGGCACCAAAAACCTGCAAGACCAGTTGTTTCATAAAGATATCCCCCTGGTGCAAAAGGCCCTGGGGGTGCCGGTCGCCGTCGCCCTGTTAAAAGGCCGGGCCAATTATCTGTGTCCGCAACGTCTGGAACTGGCCTTCGAAGACAGTCGCCCGCTCAACCGACAGGGGCTGGATAAATTGCGTCGTATCAGCGCCTGGGCCGGACACACCCGCATGGGGGATCGGGCCGAGGTCAATGACATTGCCGAGGACGATCTCATCTGGTCGCGGGTCACCTCGACGGCGGACAACTGTCTCGGTCAGGACTGCCCGAAGTTGAATGACTGTTATCTGGTCAAGGCGCGCCGCGCGGCGCAGGCGGCCGATGTGGTGGTGATCAATCATCATTTGTTGTTTGCTGACATGTCGCTGCGCGAACAGGGCTTTGGCGAATTGCTGCCGAAGGCCGATGCGGTGGTGATCGACGAAGCCCATCAGTTATCCGAGGCGGCCTCGGCCTTCTTCGGCATCGGCCTGAGCGGCAATCAGTTGCTGGAACTGGCGCGGGACAGCGAGGCGGCCTTTCATAAAGACATCAATGAAGGCCATGACCTGCCCAGTGCCTGTGATGAACTGGACAAGGCCGTGCGCGACATGCGCCTGTCGATGGGCGAGGCGCAGCGGCGCGGTGCCTGGTCGGAGTTGCGGCACAACAAGGCCTTGCAAAAAGACATTCAGACCCTCGCTACCGCGCTGGTCAAACTGCATAACCTGCTTGAACCTTTGGCGGAACGCAGCAAAGATCTGGAAAACGCCTATCGGCGTTGCAATGAATTGAGTGAACGCTTCGCCGTGCTCACGGGCGATGCGCCAGAAGATTATATCCACTGGTTTGAAACCCATAAGCGTACCTTCTCCCTGCACCTCACACCGCTGGATATCAGTGAAAACTTTCAGACCCACCTGCAGGCCATGCCGGGTGCCTGGATCTTTACCTCGGCGACGCTGAGCGTCAACGGCGGCTTTAATCACTTTGTCAGCCAGCTGGGTTTGCATGAGGCCGTCACCAGGTGTTGGGACAGTCCGTTTGATTTTGCCCGCCAGGCTATGTTTTATCTGCCGACCGGCTTACCTGAACCGAATGAAAAGAACTATACCGCAGCAGTGGTTGAGGCTGCCCGACCGGTGCTCGCCGCCAGCGGTGGCCGTGCCTTCATGTTATTTACCAGTCATCGCGCCCTGCGCGAGGCGGCGGAGCTGCTGGAAAAGTCATGTGATTACCCGGTACTGGTGCAAGGCGATGCGCCACGCGATAAATTACTGGAGCAGTTTCGCCAGGCCGGCAATGCCATTCTGCTTGGCACCAGTAGTTTCTGGGAAGGGGTCGATGTGCGGGGCGAGGCCCTGTCGTGCGTGATCATCGACAAACTGCCGTTTGCCTCACCAGGGGACCCGGTGCTACAGGCCCGGCTGGAGGCCATGCGCCGTCAGGGGAGTAATCCCTTCATGGAGTTTCAATTGCCCCAGGCCGTGATCACCCTCAAGCAGGGGGCGGGGCGACTGATCCGCGATGTGAATGACACCGGTGTGCTGATGGTGTGTGACCCGCGCCTGAAGAGCAAACCCTATGGCCGGATCTTTGTCGCCAGCCTGCCGAATATGCAAAAGACGCGCGATATCACTGACGTCGAACAATTTTATAACAGAATCAAGGTTTCCAATTCGGAGGTGGTCGATGAAGCTGCTTGCCATTGATGCCGCCACCGAGGCCTGTTCGGTTGCCTTACTCGCCGGAGAAGAGATCTATACGCGTCACATGGTCACACCACGGGGCCATGCCCAGCATCTGCTCAACATGGTGAGTGAGGTCATCGCAGAAGCGGGTCTTTCCATTAAGACTCTCGATGCGATTGCCTTTGATCGGGGACCGGGTTCCTTTACCGGGGTGCGGATTAGCACCAGCGTGACTCAGGGCCTGGCCTTTGGTGCCGATCTGCCGGTGATCCCGATCTCCAGCCTGGCGACCATCGCCCAGGGGGCCTGGCGTGAAACCGGTCAGACGCAAATTCTGGCGGTGATCGACGCCCGCATGGGAGAGGTCTACTGGGGCCACTACACCCTGTGTGAGGGGGGGATGGTATTGCAGGGTGAGGAGCATGTGAGCAAGGCCGATGCGATTCAGACCACGATCAGCGGCAGTTGGTATGGCGCCGGAACCGGCTGGCAGGCGTATCAGCAGGATTTGCTGCACGCGGTGCAGGGTGAATGCGCCGGTCTTGATAGTGAGAGCCTGCCCCATGCGATGGACCTCCTGACCTTGGCACGGCCGCGGTATATGGCAGGGGAGACAGTATCGGCGGAGCAGGCCATGCCGACCTATTTAAGAAATGACGTGGCCATCAAGCAATCTGGGGTATAATCCCGGACTCAAAACGAATAAAGAAAAAGTAACGAAGCATAAGGAGGATGACGGTGAATATGCGATTTGGTGTGTTACTGTTGAGCGCGGCATTGGTTGCCCCGGCCATGACACAGGCCGAAATCCCCCTGGTCACCAAGGATCCGGTTGAAGCACGCGCCCATCTGCAAGTTGCCGAAGGCCCCGCCAATACACCGGCCCCCACCGCTGCCGAAGATGAAGGCATCATTTATATCAAGAAACGCCTTAAACCCCTCTCCGTGATCTACAAAAGCGTTTTTACCGCCCTCGAACACAACGGTTACTTCGTGTTGATCGAACCCAATATCGGTAAGAATCTGGCCAACTTCGCCCAGCGCTGGGGCACTGACTATAACAAGAACCAGTTGGAAGAGATTCGCAGCATGGTGTTCTGTAATGCCTGGTTCGCCAACAAAATGGCCAATGCCGACCCCCATATGCTGGCGCTCTGCCCGCTGCACATTACCCTGATCCAGAAAGGTTCGTTGACTACTATCCTGTTTGTCCGACCCGGCAAGGTCGCGGTGAATAGTCCGGCCAGGGCGGTGGCGGAGGAGTTGGAGAAGGAGATAATCCGTATTATTGAGAATGCAGTGTAAAAAACTCACCCGCATGATTGCTCCTTGGTAATTTACTAAATAACTGTTTAGTTTCCCGATCAGGCTTGCATCGAATGTATTTAAATGTCGCATCACGTATTCAAGTTATTAAACTGCTGGATTGATAACGCAAAGGCCGCAGAGACGCAGAGTACGTAAAGAAAATATCCAAATATTTAAACTCTGCATTGTTAGCGTCTCTACGGTCATTTATGCCATTAGGGGACTGTATTATCCTGATGAGATACATCGGTTGCAGATATTTACCCCGGATTTAAAGCACCGCTTAAAGCAGGCTAACAATAGCTGGGCATCGAAACGAGAATAAGACTTATTTTATACTGACCTTTTGTTGTTACTCATTGTTTTTCCTTAACTATATTTCTCCATAAAACAGTAAAAAATATACGGAATTTGCCGATACTACTATTAGTCGTCGTGTCTTGGCTGCGTAGGGATAAAAATCCGGAGGCACTAAGTGGAGGCCTCTGGTTGTAGTCCGACTCAAACACGCTCACAGGGTGTTTGTTATCCTGTCTGGCATGTGGGTTGTTAAGTTGTTTATTAATTTAACAAAAGAAATCTGCTTCACCTTTATGACCGGAGACCATTTTATGTTAATCAGAAAGAAGATACTGATTGTTGAAGGCGTGGAAATGACCCGTCACTATCTGCGCCATACCCTGACCAATGCCGGCTATGTAATAGAAGTGGCACAGAATGCGAAAGATGCCCTGAAAATGGCCAATGATGAGGACTTTGATTTGTTTTTTGTTGATGTCCACCTGCCTGAGCTGGCCGGCATTGAGCTGATTAAGTCGCTGCGTGACCTTGATGAGTATAAAACGACGCCCATCCTGGCGACTACCACGGCCAAGATCGAAAATCTCAGACAGAAAGGTGAGGCGATCGGTGTAACGGATTGGGTTAAAAAACCGATCTGTCCTCAAACTGTACTGCATATGCTGAAGGCGATGCAGCTCGTTAATGTCCATCACGTCCAGTCACTGGTATGACGCTAGTCTTACTGTCTCGTTATTGGATCATTTAAGGGGCGTTCAAAGAAATACACGTTCGGCGGTGGTTTTAAACTGGTGTGAGTGCTCGTTTTCTGGGCTGTGCAGGATGTGTGTTGTAAGCGTATTCCTTATCAAAGTTTACTGGGTTGTCGATACAGTGGATATAAATGAATTTCCTCCGAGCTGATGCGCTGACTAAGTAGTTCACCGAGCATCTGGAACTCATTAAGAAAGTTATCGTCTGTTGCGATATCCGTGTCAAATGAGGAATATTTTTTTAAAAAGCTGAATGCAGCCTGACCAATCTTTTTCATGTCTCTCTTGTAACTTGTAATCAGCTCCAGCACATGTTCGTTATCGCTATAGCAGTGCAGCATGTAGACATAAAAATTAAGTTCCTCATCGAGAAGATGTACGCGCAACGCATGACGAATTTTGTTTAATTGCTTTACGACCTCATTAAAATCTTTGTGCTTGTATGCGTCACTTGCCGCTTTATATAGTGTAAATAAGTGCTGGTGGTCGGCCCGGTATTTAACGATAAGGTCTTCTTTGTAGGTAATTCCGGTACCTGGGGCGACCTCGGATGGGGATGCATTTGGCAACCCTTCCGTCTTTTTAAATAATCCAAACATACAATTACCCATTATGATCAATGCGTTGCTATTATCGTTCAAGCCAGCCAGCAGCCGCCCAGGATAAAGACCCCGGACCAGCGTCGGTAAGCATAAGCATGTAATTCACAGGATCACATTGACCTTAATCAAGTCCGCTTAATAAATGTGGTTATAACTATTTTGGGGTAATGACTACGGCGCGAATCAGGCCAGGATATCGAGCGATATTCTCGAAGTATTCGTATCAATATGAGTTTAGAGGCACCCTTTAGTGATTTTTAGAATTATTATTGCATATTCAGGCGGTGCGGGTGATGGAGAAATCTATAATTCTGAGTCCTGGAGATGATATAGCAGTCAGGGACGACGGGGCCAATTTCTGTCCATGAAATATTTTATTAATGCAGGTGGCCAGTTAATTTGCCATACGATTCACGATCCATATCGATTATCTCAATGGTGATCACCGCAGCCGGGATATTTAATTTTTCTAACTTCGTCAGAACGGTTTCGGCAAGACGTTTTTTATTGTCCACATTCCGACCGGATTTGATCCTTGCCTGAATATGAATGTATGGCTCACTTCCGCCTGCGTTGCTAAAAGCCCGGAACGGATAGGCGCGGGTCTTGATATGGCTGGCCTCAAACAGGCCGCTG
>JAHEDB010000019.1 GCA_024641465.1 Chromatiales bacterium
TCGAGTTTGAGCAGGGTCACTTTGAGCTTGCGGGCCTCAAGGATAGCCGCAAGCGAGGCGGAGGCGATGCCCTTGCCAAGTGAGGACACAACGCCGCCGGTAATAAATATATACTTCGTCATCAAATAGCCGTGTGATTGATTGAGGGGCTGAAACACGTCGTGACTGGACGCGTTCCCTCGATGGTGATTGAGGGGAAAATGTGCAGCGGTTCAGTCCGAGGTATTTTCCTTGTTTTCACGTCGGGTTTCAATGCTTACCGTCCGACATGTGCATTTTCCAGCGTGACCACCACTCCCTCTTGTTGTGGGTTTGTCTGAAAGGGTTCGCAGATACAATAGCCCACTATTTGAGCAATGTCGTCCCCCACATAGAGCAGCGGCACCCGTTCGCGCTGCCAGGGCGGCACACCCCACTCCTGAAACAGCTTTTTCAGGCTGTGGTGATGCTTGCGGCCCAGGGGCATGCACGACTCGCCACCCTGCCGAAATCGCACCGACAGGTCTTGCCCTGTCAGAAATTGTCGAGCTATCCCTTGCCCCTTGACCAGATGGGGGATCAGCACCTGCTGATGCAGGCTCAGCGCCTGTTTGCCGTCCCACGCAATGGGCAGTCCGGTTGGTAGTGGGGCAGTTTCGGGTTGCAGGGCATACAGCTCGCCACGATAGCGACGCACCTCCCCGCCCCGCCAGCTGACGATGGGCATGGCATCCCCAGCGGCCGGCAGCACCTCATGCACGATACGATTCAGATGCCGGCTATCCGGCATGGTCAAGCGACAGACATCAAACAGCCAGTAGCGCAGCAGATTACGTAAGCGGGCGGCATCCAGGGCCCGCAGTGATGCGACTGTCAGGCGTTGGCCCGCCACCCGGTGCTGAGTAAAATCCTGTTCGGCCAGGTCGCGCAGCAGACTGGCGCCCTCGGCCATGTGTTCGGCGACACGGCTGAGAATACTGGTCGTGGCAGGCCAGCGCTGATGTAACAGCGGCATCACCTCGTGACGCAGAAAATTGCGATCAAAACGCACATCGGTATTGCTCGGGTCATCGATCCACACCAGGCCCTGTTGAACGGCGTAATGACTCAACACCGATCGGGTGAAGTCCAATAAAGGTCTGGCGAGGCGGCCACGCCCCAGGCGCGTCAGCACTGGCATGGCCGCCAGCCCTTTTAGCCCGGCGCCGCGCAGCATCTGCAATAACAGGGTCTCGGCCTGATCATCCTGATGATGGGCCATTAGCAATATGTCATCGTCCTGCAGGATCTCGGTAAACACGCCGTAGCGCGCTACCCGGGCGGCGGCTTCCGGGCTCTCACCTGCGGCATGGGCTGCGTTGACACGCACCACTTCGAGGGGGATCGATAACTGCGCACAAACCTGCCGACAATGCGTCTCCCATGCACCGGCCTGCATTTGCAAGCCGTGGTTAATGTGAATCGCGTGCAGTGGGGTATCCAGATGCGTTCGCAGTGTTGCCAGTGCGTGCAGCAGGACATGGGAGTCGCAGCCGCCACTATAGGCGACCCAGTAGCGGCGGGCGGCGGGCAACTGCGCCAGCTGTTGCAACAGGTGGGCAGGCGTAAAACTCATGCGGTTGAGGAGTCGGTAACGGTGTTATTGCTCGGTGTAATTGCCGTAGTTCATCAGGCGCTCGTAGCGTTGATCAAGCAATTTATCGGTGGGAATTTCCTGTAAATGCGTCAATGCATCCACCAGCGCCGTCTTGATGTTGGCAGCGGTGGCATCGATATCGCGATGGGCGCCGCCCAGGGGTTCCTTGATGATCAGATCCACCAGGCCCAGTTCTTTCAGGCGGTGTGCCGTCAGGCCCATGGCCTCGGCCGCATCGGCGGCCCTGTCGGAGCTCTTCCACAGGATGGAGGCGCAGCCCTCCGGCGAGATCACCGAATAGGTGCTGAATTGCATGATCAACAGCCGGTCACAGACGCCGATGGCCAGCGCGCCACCGGAACCGCCTTCCCCGATCACGGTGCTAAGGATGGGGGTCTTGAGTTTGGACATCACAAACAGATTACGGGCAATCGCCTCGCTCTGACCACGCTCCTCGGCGCCGACACCGGGATAGGCGCCGGGGGTATCGATAAAGGTCAGCACCGGCAGGTGAAAACGCTCGGCCGTTTCCATCAGCCGCATGGCCTTGCGATAACCTTCCGGGCGGGGCATACCAAAATTGCGTTGTACCTTCTCCTTGGTGTCGCGGCCCTTTTGCTGACCGATGATCATCACCGGGACGCCATCGAGCCGGGCCAGACCGCCGACGATAGCCTTGTCATCGGCAAAGGCCCGATCACCGTGCAGTTCTTCAAAATCGGTAAAGATGCGTTGTACATAATCGAGGAAATAGGGGCGTTGCGGATGACGCGCCAGTTGCGCGATTTGCGCGGCCTTGAGGTTGGAGAAGATCGATTCGGTCAGGTCACGGCTTTTGGATTGCAGGCGGGAGATCTCGTCACTGAGATTGATCTCGGAGTCCGAGCCCACATAGCGCAGCTCTTCGATCTTGGCTTCCAGCTCGGCAATCGGTTGTTCAAAGTCGAGAAAATTCAGATTCATGGTTCAACGTCATCCACATATTATTTGATTTAGTATTCGGCAAGTTTATCACACCCCGGATCACTCGCCACTTGAAACCCGCCACAAACGAGTCCAAAAACCCCGCTTGTTCAATAAATAACATCGATCTGCCCGGATCCTGCCAGGTCCCTGAGGCGATGCAGCAGCTCGTCGGTGGGGTGTACGGACCAGCCCTCCCCCAGCGGTAACATCGCCCGGGCGCCGTTAGTTTCATAATCGATCACCACCGGACAAAACCCCTCGCGGTAGGGTTGCAGGGTCTTTTGCAGGGCGCTGACGAAGCCGTTGGCGGCCTTGTGCCGGTCGACCCGCACCAGCAGGCGCTTGGCAAAATGCTCCCGCGCCTGGTCGATATCATAGATATTCTTAGCGCTCATTTTATAACCACCGCTGTAGTCATCGAGACTGACCTCACCCTCGACCACGATCAGCCGGTCTTTCGACAGCAGGTCACGGTGCCGTTGATAACCCTCGGCGAATACCGCCAGTTCGATGCGGGCGCTGCGGTCATCAATGGTGATAAAGGCCATTTTATCGCCCCGGCGGGTATTCATGGTGCGCAGGGCAACGATCAGACCGGCCACCACCAGGGTCTGGTTACGGGTCGGTTTCAATTCCACGATCCGGCAACTGGTAAATTTCTTCAACTCGGGCAGGTAACGGTCGATGGGATGCCCGGTCAGGTACAGGCCGAGGGTCTGTTTCTCGCTCTGCAGGCGCTGGTCGTCCTGCCATTCTGGCAGGCGATGGTAGGTCCCCGGCCCTTTTTCCTGCGTTACCGGGGTGATGCCGAACAGGTCCTGGATACCGGCCTCGGCGTTGCGGCTGTGTTGTTCGGCGATCTTCAGCGCCGCCGGCAGGGTTGCCATGAGGGTGGCGCGGGTCTCGCCAAACACGTCCAGCGCGCCGGATAGCACCAGCCCCTCGAGGGTGCGGCGATTGACCTTGCGCAGATCCACTCGCTGACAGAAATCAAACAGGTCGGCGAAATCAGCCCGCCGCTGGCGCTCCTCGATAATGCCATCGATGGCGGCCTGACCCACGCCCTTGATCGCCCCCAGACCGTAGACGATGGTCCGCTCGTCCTTGGCGGTGAACGGGTATTCGCAGGCATTGATATTGGGGGTGACCACATCGAGTTTCATGTCACGGCACTCATCGATCAGGGTCACCACCTTGTCGGTGTTATCCATATCCGCCGACAGCACCGCCGCCATAAACGGCGCCGGGAAATGCGCCTTGAGCCAGGCGGTCTGGTAGGAGACCAGGGCGTAGGCGGCGGAGTGGGATTTGTTGAAGCCGTAACCGGCAAACTTTTCCATCAGGTCGAAGATGTAGGTCGCGGTCTTTTCCTCCACGCCCCGCTCCAGCGAACCCTTGACGAAAATATCGCGCTGCTTGGCCATCTCCTCGGGCTTTTTCTTGCCCATGGCGCGGCGCAGCATATCCGCGCCGCCGAGGGTATATCCCGCCAGCACCTGGGCGATCTGCATCACCTGTTCCTGGTACAGGATGACGCCATAGGTCGGCTTGAGGATCGGCTCCAGGTCCGGGTGGGGATACTCAACCTTGGCGCGACCGTGCTTACGGTTGATGAAGTCATCCACCATGCCCGATTGCAGGGGGCCGGGGCGGAATAGCGCCACCAGGGCGATGATGTCCTCAAAGGTATCGGGTTGCAGGCGCTTGATCAGGTCTTTCATGCCCCGCGATTCGAGCTGGAATACCGCCGTGGTGCCGCAGTCCTTGAGGAGGCGGAAGGTCGCCTCATCCTGCATGCCGATGGCGGTAATGTCTATCGGCGGCTTGCCCTCTTTCGCCAGGCGCCGGTTAATGGCCCGCACCGCCCAGTCGATAATGGTCAGGGTGCGCAGCCCCAGAAAGTCGAATTTGACCAGGCCGATGGCCTCCACGTCGTCCTTGTCGAACTGGGTCACCAGACTGCCGCCACCCTGTTCGCAATACAGCGGGGTGAAGTCGGTCAATTTGGAGGGGGCAATCACCACCCCCCCGGCGTGCTTGCCGGCATTGCGCGACAGGCCTTCGAGGGAACGGGCCATGTCGATCAGGGCCTGCACTTCCTCGTCCTGTTCATACAGTTCCTTGAGGGCCTCTTCCTGCTCGAGGGCCTTCTCCAGGGTGATGCCGATCTCGAAGGGGATCAGCTTGGCGATACGATCGACGAAGCCATAGGGGTGGCCCAGCACCCGGCCCACGTCACGAATAACGGCCTTGGCGGCCATCGAGCCGTAGGTGATGATCTGCGAGACCCGATCGCGGCCATAGCGCTCGGCCACATACTCGATCACCCGGTCACGGCCTTCCATACAGAAGTCGACGTCAAAGTCGGGCATGGAGACACGTTCCGGATTGAGGAAACGTTCGAACAGCAGGTCATATTCGAGGGGGTCCAGGTCGGTGATGGTCAGGGCATAGGCCACCAGGGAACCGGCCCCGGAACCGCGCCCCGGCCCCACCGGCACGCCGTTGTCCTTGGCCCATTTGATGAAGTCCGCGACGATCAAAAAGTAACCGGGGAACCCCATGTCGTTGATGACCTTGAGTTCCAGTTCCAGCCGATCCACGTATTCCTGATGCCGGGTCGGGTAGTCGCTCGCCGCCGGATTGAGGATGGTCTTGAGTCGTGCCGCCAGGCCCTGCCGTGATTCCGCGGCCAGGTACTCGGCGATGGTCATGCCCGGCGGTACCGGGTAATCGGGCAGATAGTTCTCACCCAGGGTCAGTTCCAGATTACAGCGTTTGGCGATCTCCACGGTATTGGCGATGGCCTCGGGCAGATCGGCAAACAGGGCCTGCATCTCCTCGGGGCTGCGCAGGTATTGCTGTTCGGAGTGGCGCCGCGGTCGGCGCGGGTCATCGATGGTGCGACCGTCGTGGATGCAGACCCGCACCTCGTGGGCGCCAAAGTCCGCCTGCTCTAAAAAGTGCACATCATTGGTCGCCACCACGGGGATATCGCGGCGGATCGCCAGATCCACGGCGGCGTGGATATAGGCCTCCTCCCCGTCCCGGCCGGTGCGTTGCAGCTCCAGATAGAAGCAATTGGGGAACCAGGCCTGCCATTCGGCCAGCAGGCGTTCGGCCTCGACGCGATTGTCGGCCAACAGGGCCTGACCGATATCCCCGGCCACGCCACCGGACAGGGCGATCAGGCCGTTGCTGTAACCGGTCAGCCAGGCCTTGTCGAGCATGGGGATACCACGATGCTGGCCTTCAAGATAGGTTTTGGACACCAGATGGGTCAGGTTGCGATACCCCTCATTGTCCTTACAGAGCAGCACCAGGCGGCTCGGCTGATGGGGATTGTGTTCATTATGCACCCACAGGTCGGCGCCGATGATCGGCTTGACCCCGGCGGACATCGCGGCGCGATAGAACTTCACCATGGCGAACATATTGCCCTGATCGGTCACCGCCACCGCTGGCATGTGCTGCTCTGCCACGGTCTTCGCCAGGGGCTTGAGGCGGATCAGCCCGTCGACCAGGGAATATTCAGAGTGTAAATGGAGATGGACAAAGCTCGGCTGCATAGCCGGCAAGTGTCAGATCATTCAGGCCGTCATGCAAGGGTCGACCCCGGTATATTTTTTTTCGCTTTGCACAAAATCAATGGCTTAGATCAGATGGTGAAAAAACAATCATGCTGCGGAGATAAATGATCAGGAACCGGCTTGCTGTGACTTTCGCGTGGATTTGACCTTAGCTTCACTCTGACACGACATTTCCACCCAAAACACCGAGCCTTTATCGAGTTCACTGTGAAAACCCAGTTCACCACCGAGCATTTCAACGATCTTTTTACTGATCATCAGGCCGATACCGGTGCCTTCAATAGTACTCGCTTCGGCGCCCAGTCTATTAAAGGCCTTGAATAATTCGGACTGACGATCATGCGGGATGCCCAGGCCGGTATCCGCCACACTCATGCGTACCCGCCGTGAACCGCAGGCCTCGCAGGTCACCGTCACCGTGCCGTGTGGACGGTTGTACTTGATGGCATTGGACATCAGATTGAACAGGACCTGTTTCAGCTTGGTGCGATCCGCGCTGACCAGAATATCATCACATTGCTCAATATGAAAATCCAGCTGTATATGGTTGACCTCCGCCATGGGGATCATCATGCTGTAGCTCTCCAGCAAGACATCGATCACCGGTATTTCTTCAATACACAACTGCATCTTGCCCGCTTCGATCTTCGCCAGGTCCAGTACCTCATCGATCAGTTCCAGCAGGTGATTACCGGCCTTGAGTATTTCATCCAGGCTGTCCTGTTGATGTTCCTGCAGGGGTTGTTGTGCATCAGATTCGAGTAATTGTGCAAAACCGATGATGGCATTCAGTGGCGTGCGCAGCTCATGACTCATGCGTGACAGAAACTCTGACTTGGCGCTATTGGCCTGCACGGCAAATTCCTTCTGCGTCGCCAGGTCACGCTCAAGCTGTTTGCGCCGGGTGGTGTCCTGTACGATGCCGAGCATACGCACCGGTTTGCCCGCATCATCACGTATGACATCGCCCTTCTGTAATAACCAGCGTACAGAACCGTCGGAAAATACAACCCGGTGTTCTACCTCATAGGCATTATTAGCGGTTGAGCAGGCCTCGATAGCCGTCACTACCTTGTGTTTATCGTCGGGATGAACGGCGGCCAAAAACGCCTCATAGGAGGGGCTGATCATGTTAATACCATAACCCAATAGCGGTGCAATCTTTTCCGACCAATGCATGGCCTTGCTTTGAAAATTCAGGTCCCAGCTGCCGATATTGGCAAAGTATTGACTGAACCGCAGACGCTCTTCCTTTTTCTCGATCTCTTTTCGCTGGACCTCATTTTTTACCAGCGCGACTTCCAGTTCATTTTTCAGCCGACTCAGCCAACGGGAACGTTTCACCCTGGCGACAATCGTCGACAGCAGGTGTTGCTGAATCACCGGCTTGGTGAGAAAGGCATCGCCGCCCAGATCAAGGGCGTAGAGCTGTTTATCCATATCTGTCTCTGAGGAGAGAAACACGATGGGCATGGTGGTATAGGTTTCATCCTGCCGAATCACCGCCGCCAGTTCCAGGCCGCTGCACTGTGGCATATAGACATCCATCATTACCAGATCGGGCTGCCAGTCCTGTAAACGCTCCAGCACCTGCAGGGGATTGGTGATTACCTGGGTCAGCATACCGGCACCATGTAGCAGTGCGGCATAATATTCCGCCAGTTCAAGATCGTCATCGACGATCATGACTCGATACGGGGCATGAGGTATGCGGTGCGTCAACCCACCCAGGGTCTGCACCAGCTTGTCGACATCCAGTGGCTTGGAAAAATAACGACTGGCGCCGGCCTTGACCGCGGCCAGACGCGCCGTCATGTCATTCCGGACCGAAATAAAAATGAGTGGCGGTGCAGGCTGGTAGAGCCGCTTAACCTCCAACATGGCCTCCGCCCCACCTTCGCTGCCTTCAGGAAAACTCATATCCATGATGATCGCTTCAGGTTTTTGTTTGCGGTAGGCCTGTTTAAATGCCGCCAGCGCGGAAAACGTTTTAACGATATAGTGCTCTCTGGCCAGTTCCGAGGAAAGTTTATCTGCGGTGTGTCGATCATCGTCAACAACATAAACCAGCTTCTCAGCAGCATCTCCTGCCTGATACCCGGCCAATGCCATTTCATCCTGCTGGATTGTGGCATCGCCGGATTCATTGTGTAATTCCGCCACAAGGCCGGTTATTTTCTCCTGCTCATCTGCATCGGGTTGCCGACCCTCTTCAAGTATACGGGAGATTAACCTGTCCAGTTCTTTTGCCAGGCGACTGACTGAGATCGCGCCAAAGGTCGCGCCGGAACCGGACAGGGTATGGACGGCGTGCTGCAGGGCAGGCAAGGCCTGCTCCTGCTCGGCAGGGTTTTGGGATTTTTCCCAGAGTGTGGTGATGTGCTGGATTTTTTCAGGCAGGCTAATCAGGTAACTCTTGCGCAAGGCGGCAATACGTTCCTCAATACTGTTGGTGCTGGCCTCAGTCATATTATTGATTTGCGTTCCGCCCCGGTTTCTTATCGTGTATCAATCGCTGCTGCCCTAATCTTATAGCAGTATTAGACCACATGCCCCCTCCCGACAATAGAATTTACCAGGATTTGCAATCATTGACCGTCAGATACAATGACTCAGCCGATATGCTGGTCCATGGCACGGAACTGAGTCTTGAGAAACTCCATTTGATCGGCCAGGATGCGGCGATTTCTCAACACCAGATATTCGGCGATATTGGGGATATATGGGATGGCCAACAGGGGCATGTTGGCCTGTTCCGGGGTGCGGCCGCCCTTGTGGGTGTTACACCGTTTACAGGCGGTAACGACATTTGACCAGAGATTCTTACCCCCCTGAGAAATGGGCACAACATGATCCCGCGTTAGATCCGACTCACGGAAATCCCGGCCACAATACAGGCACAGTTGATGGTCGCGTCTGAACAGCTCCCGATTGGTCAGGGGTGGGGTGATATGTGATTTGAAACGTTTGAATTCGCCTTTGACGGCAATAATGGAATTGATCCTGACAATACTCTGTTGCCCCGTCAGGCGGGACAGTCCCCCGTGTAGGGAAAAGATATGCTCACCTGCCGTCCAGCCCACCATACCCCGGCTGTAAATACACGCCGCCTCCTGCCAGTCAATCCACTTGACGGGTTGCCCGGTGATATCCAGACGCAGTATTAATGGTATTGTCATCCTCGCCAACTCCATTGCAGTTATGATTATTATATTAGCCCTTTACTCCAATAGCACGATACTGAACAAAAGCCTGCCTCTATATATCGGCCTGGTTATAAAAAACGTGAATCACCCCTCAGGCAGAAATTGTTTAACCGGTTTATAAGAAACGCGATGGATCGGGCTGACGCCCAGTTCCGCCAGGGCCTGAATGTGCAGCCGGGTGGGATAACCCTTGTGTTTGGCCAGACCGTAGCCGGGGTATTGCACATCCAGTTCCAGCATTTCATGGTCTCTTGCCACCTTGGCGATGATCGAGGCGGCACTGATGACCGGCACCTTACTGTCACCCTTGATGATCGCCTCGGCCGGGCAATCCAGCTCGGGTAACTTATTGCCGTCCACCAGGGCTAAATCCGGTCGGATGGCCAGGCCAGCCACCGCCCGCCGCATGGCCAACAGACTGGCCTGTAAAATATTGATGCGGTCGATCTCCTCCACCTCGGCCCGGCCAATGGCCCAGGCCAGGGCATGTTGTTTAATAATGGCGGATAATTGTTCACGTTTTTTCTCGGATAAGGCCTTCGAGTCCATCAAACCGGCAATCGGCCGTTGTGGGTCCAGAATCACCGCCGCGGCCACCACCGGCCCGGCCAGAGGGCCGCGACCGACCTCATCCACACCCGCCACCCGTCCTTCGATATTGAGTGTGGTAAGCCGGTCATACTGTCTGGAATCTGTCATGATTAAATTAATGGTTTGGAAGGTTTATAGGACCGGAATCCCGGCGCGTCATTGAATAAATGGTCAAACGGTGCGAAGATATTACCTGATGTTTCGAAGTAAAACCCAAATTAGTTATGACCCTAATCAAGCTCTTCCCCTGTCGCTTACCTTAACCGAGAGTCTGCCATGAGTAAAATTAAAACCGCTGTCATCGGTGTTGGTTATCTGGGTAAATTTCATGCACAGAAATACGCCGCCCTGCCCGATTCGCAACTGATCGGTGTTTGCGACAATAATGCCGCCAACGCGCAAAAGATTGCCGCGGATCTGGGGGTGGAGGCCTTTACCGATTACCACAAGCTGCTCGACAAGGTCGACGCAGTCAGTATTGTCGTTCCGACACAAAAACATTTTGAGGTCGCCAGGGCATGTCTTGAAAAGGGTGTGCATGTGCTGCTGGAAAAGCCCATTACCGTCACCGTTGCAGAGGCACAACAACTGGTCGATATCGCCGCGAAAAACAAACTCGTCCTGCAGGTCGGCCACCTGGAACGCTTCAATCCCGCCATCCTCGCGCTGGATGCGGTACTAACCGAACCCCTGTTTATCGAGTCACACCGCATTGCCCCCTTTAACCCACGCGGCGCCGACGTCAGCGTGATCCTCGACCTGATGATCCACGATATCGATATTATCCTCGACATCGTCGGCAAACCCGTCAAACGCATCGAGGCCAAGGGCGTCACGGTGCTCTCGAAAGACATCGATATCGCCAATGTACGACTGGAATTTGACAATGGCTGTGTCGCGAATGTCACCGCCAGCCGCGCCGGTCTGAAAAGTGAACGCAAGATGCGACTGGTTCAATCCGATGCCTACATCACCATCGACTTCCAGAACAAAAAACTCGGCATCCATCGCAAAGGCAATGGTGAAATGTTCCCCGGGGTAGCTAATATAGACAGCCAGGAACAGACGTTTGAGCAGGGCGATGCGTTAATGGCCGAGATCAAGGCCTTTTTGCATTCCATCAAAACCGATACCCCTCCCGTGGTCAGCGGTGTCGATGGTAAACGCGCCCTGGAAACCGCCATGGAAATTACCCGCTTGTTAAGCGAAAACAGAAACTAATCATATTGATAATGAGGACACCCGCATGATCCCAATGGTGGATTTGAAACGCCAGTATCACAAACTGAAAAATGAGATCGATCAAGGTATACAGAATGCGCTTGAGAACGCCCAGTTTATTCTGGGACCGAACGTACAGGCATTTGAAAAAGAGACCGCCGCCAACCTCAAGACCGAACACTCCGTTAGTTGTGCATCGGGCACCGATGCCCTGCATCTGGCCCTGCTGGCCGCAGGGATTGGACCTGGCGATGAAGTCATCACCACCACCTTTACCTTTATCGCCACCGCCGAGGCCATTTGCTACATCGGCGCCACACCGGTGTTTGTCGATATCGATCCCAAAACATTTAACATGGACATCGACGCCGTTGAGGCCGTCATTACCAAAAAGACCAAGGCCATTATCCCGGTGCATATCTTCGGTCAACCGGTCGACATGCCCCGCATCATGCAACTGGCCGAAAAACACGGCCTGCAGGTGGTCGAAGACTGCGCGCAATCATATGGCGCCGATATCAAGGGCAAAATGACCGGCACCTTCGGTATTGCCGGCTGCCACAGCTTCTTCCCGAGCAAAAACCTGGGCTGCTACGGCGACGGCGGCATGATCACCACCAACGACAGCAGCATAGCCGACCGGTTACGCATCCTGCGCAATCACGGCAGTTTTGAGCGTTATCACCACAACATCATCGGCTATAACAGCCGACTCGATGAGTTACAGGCGATCATCCTGCGCGTCAAGCTCAAGCATATCGAGGAATTCAATCGTGAACGTCGCCGCGCCGCTCACTATTACAGCAAGCAACTGGCCGGTCTGGTGACGCCGCCGCAGGAAGACGGTATCGGCACCCATGTCTATCATCAATATGTCACTCTGACTGACAAGCGCGATGCGATCATGAAAAAACTCACTGAGAATGAGATCGCCTGTGCGATTTATTACCCCATCCCCCTGCACAAACAACCGGTGTTTGCCGAGCAATTCAAGTCACTGTCCCTGCCGATCAGTGAACGGGTGGCCGCGCAATGCATGGCCCTGCCCATCCACCCGGAGTTGACCAACCAGCAGATCGATCAAATCGTGACAGTCATTAAATCAGCTATCTAACAAAGCTATATGAAACGAGTGATGATCATCGCCGGTGAGGCCTCGGCCGATCTGCACGCCGGCAAACTGGTGCGTAATGTATTGCAGAAAAATCCTGGTGTAGAATTTTTCGGTATCGGCGGCGACGATATGCGCGCCGCCGGCGTCCACACCCTGGTGGATTCCGCCGAACTGGCGGTGGTCGGCCTGATCGAGGTGCTGGCGCATCGCAAGGTCATCTTTGGCGCCCTGCATCAGATGCAGGACCTCCTGGCCACTGACCCGCCCGATCTGCTTGTGTTGATCGACTATCCCGAATTCAACCTGCGCCTCGCTAAAACGGCAAAAGAACACAATATCAAAGTGCTGTATTACATCGGCCCACAAGTCTGGGCCTGGCGGCAAAAACGGGTTGAGATTATTCGCCAACGCGTCGATATGATGGCCGTGGTCTTCCCCTTTGAAGAAACATTTTATCAACAGCACAAAGTGCCCGTGGAATTTGTCGGTCACCCGCTGACGGACGAACTTGTCCCGGTCGATGACATCAAACAACTAAAGGCCGAATTTAAACTGCGCAAGGACAAGCGGGTTGTCGGACTGTTTCCCGGCAGTCGTCGCAGTGAGATCAAGCGTCTGTTACCCATCATCATGGAAAGTGCCCGCCAGCTGGCGCAACGGCGTAGCGATATTCAATTTATCCTGCCAGTGGCCTCGACCCTCAAGCTGGATGACATTAAACAAAAGATTGCCCCTTACGGACTTGATATAACGGTCATCAAAGGCCGCAGCCATGAGGTGATACAGGCCTGCGATGTGATCATGACGGTATCGGGCACGGTTACCCTCGAGATCGCCCTGTTTGGTATCCCGCAGGTGGTGATCAACAAGGTCAACTGGCTGACATACTACATCGTCAAACCCATGCTGAAGATCCCCTATATCGCCCTGTGTAATATCGTGGCCGGCAAGCAGATCGTCCCGGAACTCATTCAACAGGATGCCACGCCGGTCAAGATCGTGCATGAGA
>JAHEDB010000341.1 GCA_024641465.1 Chromatiales bacterium
TGGCTCTGCCGCGAATAACCCGGTCGGTATCATTGGTTTCGGTCGTAACCCGACGGCGGTGGCCGGGTTACTGGAGTCTCCGCCGGTTGCGGCGCCGGTCAGCAGCGGTCTGAATATCGGTGTCGGTAAATTTACCGGTAATAACAAAGTGGGCGCCTTGCTCAATGCCCTGGCCTCCGATACCTCCAATAACATTCTTTCTACACCGACGCTGGTAACACTGGATAATCAGGAGGCGGAGATTGTGGTGGGTAATAATGTGCCGTTTTTAACCGGGCAGTACACCAACTCAGGGACCACCGGTTCCACCAATCCATTTTCGACTATCCAACGCCAGGATGTGGGTCTGACCCTCAAGATCAAACCGCAGATCAACGAAGGTAACTCGGTCAAACTGGATGTGCAGCAGGAGGTGTCGAGTATTACCGACAGTACCGCCGGGGTTGACTTGATCACCAATAAACGTTCGATCAAGACCAGCGTCATGGTTGACGATGACCAGGTGCTGGTGCTGGGTGGCCTGATCAAGGATGACCTGCGCGAGAAGGAGGAGCGAGTGCCGCTATTGGGCGATATCCCGATCCTTGGCTGGTTGTTCCGCTATAACACGGTGAATAAGGAAAAAACCAACCTGATGGTTTTTTTACACCCCTCCATTTTGAAAGACGCCGCGTTCACCGCCAAGGTGACGCACGACAAATACACCTACCTGCGTAACAAGCAGTTGGCCATCATGGACCGGGGCGTAAACTTTATTAGTGATGATGAGACCCCGCTGTTGCCGGATATCAAAAATTTCATGGTGTTGCCCGCGCCTTATTCGGACAATAAAAATCCAACCATGAATGACGCCAGCGCACCACCACCGGAGAATGAGGACAAGCCGGGTGAGTGATGCGCTTATGCAACAGGATACGGAAGTCGAGCATTCCGTTGAGGGCACCGGTAGCGGTAAGCCGCTGCCGTTTTCTTATGCCAAACGGCACGGTGTATTGATCAGCAATATCAATGGCGCCAGCATTGAGGTCACCCATCGCGAGGACATCAGCAGCAAAACCCTGCTGGAGTTGCAGCGTCACTTTGGTCTTGCTTTGCGCCTCAATGCCACCTCAGACAGCGAGTTTGATCGGCTGTTGCAACAAAGCTATGAGACTCATTCGGGTGAGACCATGCAGGCCATGGAGGGGCTGGGTGATGAACTCGATCTGTCGAGTATTGCGCAGGAGATCGGTGAGCCGGAAGATCTGCTCGAGACCGAAGACGATGCGCCGATCATTCGCCTGATCAATGCCCTGTTGACCCAGGCGGTAAAGGAAAATGCCTCGGACATCCATATTGAACCGTTTGAAAATCGTTTACTGGTGCGCATCCGTGTCGATGGTGTGTTGCGTGAAATTCTGTCACCGCAACGCGCCCTGGCACCGTTGATTATCTCGCGTATCAAGATCATGGCGAAACTGGATATCGCCGAGAAACGCCTGCCGCAGGACGGTCGTATCTCACTGCGTATCGCCGGCCGGGCGGTGGATGTGCGGGTCTCGACTCTGCCATCCGGCCATGGTGAACGCGTGGTGCTGCGTTTGCTGGACAAGCAGGCGGGGCGCCTGCAACTGGATAATCTGGGCATGGACCCGGAAACACAGGCATCAATGGATCGCCTCATCGCGCGGCCGCACGGGATTATTCTGGTGACCGGACCGACCGGCTCCGGTAAGACCACCACGCTATATGCGGCCCTCGGCAAGCTCAACAACGCCACACGCAATATCATGACCGTCGAAGATCCCATCGAATATTATATCGACGGTATCGGCCAGACCCAGGTCAACACCAAGGTCGACATGAGTTTCGCACGGGGCCTGCGCGCCATCCTGCGCCAGGATCCGGATATCGTGATGGTCGGTGAAATCCGCGATCTGGATACCGTCGAGATCGCCATCCAGGCCAGCTTGACCGGTCATCTGGTGTTTTCCACCCTGCATACCAATACCGCCATCGGTGCCGTTACCCGCTTGCGCGACATGGGTGTCGAACCATTTTTATTGTCGTCGAGTCTGCTCGGCGCGCTGGCGCAGCGTCTGGTCAGAAAATTGTGTGACAAGTGCAAGCGCCCACACTCACCCAATACCACGGAGCGCAAGCTGCTGGGCATCAACGGTGATGAAGGCATCACCATTTATGAAGCCGTTGGATGCGAACAGTGTAATCAACGCGGTTATCGCGGCCGCACCGGCATTTATGAACTGGTCAGCATCGACGATACCCTGCGCACCATGATCCACGACGGGGCGAGTGAGCACGTGATGGAAAAACACGCCCGTAAATTCTCCCCCAGTATTCGTCAGGACGGCGTGAGGCTGATCCTGGCCGGCAAGACCACGCTGGAAGAAGTCCTGCGCGTCACTCGCGAGGATTGATACTGTCATGGGCGCCTTTGAATATGCGGCACTGGACAAGGCCGGTCGGCAGACCAAGGGTGTCATCGAGGGCGATTCACCACGCCAGATAAGGGCCCAGCTACGCGATAAGGGCCTGATCCCCCTCACAGTGGAAGAGGTCGCGCAACGAGAAGCCAAAAAATCCGCCGGCGGTTTTGGTCGCATCCAACGCGGCATCAGCTCAACGGACCTGGCCCTGCTTACGCGGCAACTGGCGACCCTGACCCGTTCCGGCCTGCCCCTCGATGAGGCCACCGCAACGGTCGCCAAACAAACGGAAAAACCGCGCCTGAAACGCCTCATCCTCGGTGTTCGCTCGATGATCGTCGAGGGTCATACCCTGGCTGATGGCCTCGGCAAGTTTCCCCATGTCTTTCCCGATCTGTATCGCGCGACGGTCGCCGCTGGCGAACAATCCGGTTATCTCGATGCGGTATTGGAACGCCTCGCTGACTACACCGAGAACCGTCAGCAGTTGCAACAACGCATGCAACTAGCGCTGTTCTATCCGATCATCCTCACGGTGATGGCCATTTTGGTAGTGATGGGTCTGTTGACCTACGTCGTGCCGGAGGTGGTCAAGGTGTTCGATAACACCGGCCAGACCCTGCCGTTATTAACCCGCATGATGATCGCCACCAGTGATTTCCTGCGCGATTATATTTTGTTGCTGATTCTCGGCATTGTCGCCATCGGTGCTGGTATTGCCCACATCCTCCGCCAGCCGGGACCGAAGCGGCAGTATCATCGTCTGCTGTTGAACCTGCCGGTGATCGGCAAACTGGTGAGGGGCGTCAACACGGCGCGTTTCGCCCGCACCCTGAGCATCCTCGCCGCCAGCGGCGTGCCGGTGCTGGATGCCCTGCGCATCTCCGGTCAGGTAGTGAGCAATATCCCCATGCGCGAAGCGATCGAGGAGGCCTCGCTGAGGGTTCGCGAGGGCGCGCCGTTTGGTAAATCACTGGAACGTAGCGGTTACTTCCCGCCGATCACCGTCAACCTGATCAGCAGCGGTGAGGTGAGCGGCAAGCTCGAGGAAATGCTCGAACGGGCCTCGACCAATCAGGAACGGGAACTGGAGACCACCA